>WRJV01000229.1 GCA_009778415.1 Clostridiales bacterium
CCGCAGCCGCTTCCTCTGCCGCCTTCTCTTCGGCTGCTTCAATTGCGGCAGCCGCAGCCGCTTCCGCTTCAGCAGCAGCCATCTCCTCTGGTGTCGGCTCGCTCACGCACCCGGCAAAGCCGGAAAGCATCAGCGCAAATATACATAGTAGCGCAATTTTTCTCATGTCGCTTTTCCTTCCTGCAAGTTGTCTGTTCGATAATAGAGCATGGGGGAGCTGCCTCGGTTTATTGAGGCAGCCCCATCAGGGTTGCGGGCGATAGCCCGCGTTAGTATAAGAACGCCTTTTATTCCGGAGTGTATCCCTTGGCTGTGTCTATGGATATCGTTTTGCTGGCATCGTCCCAATCCACGCCGAAATCAAAAGCCTCGCCTATGTCGCGCAGTTTGAAATAGTTGTTGCCTTCGATGTTGTAAGCCGTGAAAGACACTTCTTCTTCGTCGAGGAAAATGACCTGCTTTGTGGGCAGTGGCGTTTTGTTCCCTTCGCCTTTGCCTGACATTTCACCGCCAATTGCGGTGTATTCCTCACCGCTCGTCAGGTAAATTGCGTTTTCCGCTTGGTTGAATTCGACTTCGAAAGGCTTGTCGCTGTCAGAAAGCACATATGCCAGGTCGCGAAGCTTGAAATAGTTGTTGCCTTCGATGTTGTATGCGTCAAACGAAACATTCTCGCCATTCACAAGCACGGTTGCGGCTGTAGGCCTTGCGATGAGCTCAGGCGCCGCAGTTTCGAGCGCGCCATACACGACTTCTCCGCCGAGCACGGTCATGACCGCTTCGATGAATTCAATGTCCCTGTCGGGGCATGCCTTTTCATCAAAATAATCCCTGTCGATCACGACAAAGTCAGCAAGCCTGCCAACTTCCAGCGTGCCCTTGATATCCTCTGCAAACTCTGCGTAAGCGCCCCAGATCGTGTAGGCGCGGAGTGCTTCAGCCCTGTCGAGGCATTGCTCTACGTACCAACCGCCGTCGCCTCCGGGCGTACCAGCGCCTTTGGGGGATGCGTAACCGACTTCATCTCTGTATTCTTTCCTGAATTGCCTTGTTACAGCGGCAAACAGCCCATGGTAAGGGTTGAGGAGTTCTACAGCTGCGTCAGTGCCGTTTGCGATGATCCCGCCTGCGTCAAGCACTTTGCGCCATGCATAGCCTCCCAGTATCCTTTCAGGGCCAAGGCGCGCTTCTGCCGACCACATGTCTGACGTGGCATGCACGAACTGCATGGACTGTATCATGCCCAGATCAGCCGCCCTCTTTATGTCCACATCCCTGACGTTTTGGAAATGCTCAGACCTTATCCTGGTATCGGCTACGAGATCCGCCTTGCCTTCTTTTATGAGCCGTTCTTTCACTCGTTCGTAAGAATCAATGTACTGCTTGTTGGCGCCGTTGCCGATAACATGAGCACTGACTTGGAAGCCGTTTGATATGTTGCGGTACATCACCTCGTCAAGCGCTTCGTCGGAAAAATACTGGAGGCCGTTGGGGCTGCCCGACATCGTCTTGGGGTCGTAGTCGCTGTAGGGGTCTATCTGGAAAGCTGTCCTGGAGCCCTGTGCGCCGTCCAGGAAAATTTTGCAGGTCCTGATTGTCAACCTGTCGCCGTATGCCCCAAGAAGCGGCTTGTTGTTGTTTTGCGCCCTGAATTTTATGTCGTCGCCTGTTGACTTGACTGCGTTGACGTTTGGCTTGGTGTTTCCGCCTTCAAGGTCGCCGTCAGGGCCGGAGACTTCCTGATATATCCTTATCTTAAATTTGCCGGTCTCGTACTGCTTTTTGAGCAGATTGATCGTGTCCACGCCAGAACCGGCGTCCATTGCTGACGTAATGCCGTAAGAGAAGCATTCATCCTGTGCCGCGTAGAGCGCGTCAATCAGTTGCTGTTCGGTCTGTTCCGGGACCGCATTGCCTATAGCGCCGTTTGAATCGCCTGCCATGTAACCCGTCATATGCCCCTTCTCATCAAGAAACCCCGGGATGTTGCCAAACTCTTTTGGTGGGTTTTCCGGATCCATGCCGGCGAGTTCTATCGCCATCGTGTTGGCCCAGCGCGCATGGCCTGAAGCATGCTGAAGCACTACCGGATAGTCTGAAACCACAGCGTCGAGGTCTTGCCTGCTCGGCATAATGTCGCCGCCGCTTGCGGTCGTTGGCCAGCCGGGCATCGTCTGCAGCCAGCCGCCCGAGACGATCCATGTAGCCTTCGGGTCCGCGCCTTGAGCTTTCAGGCGGTCTCGCTCGGCTTTGACGGTATCCAGTATGTCTTGCTTTGGCTTTTGGAATATGTCGATGTTAACCAGCATCTGGCCTTCCATCGTAAAGTGCATGTGGCTGTCGTGCAGGCCCGGGATTACCACATTGCCGCCAAGGTCTACTTTCTTTGCGCCATTTGCAACGTACTTGTCTGCAACCGACATGTCGCTGCCAACATAAACTATCTTCTGCCCTTTTACTGCGATTATGCTTGCGACTGTGCCCATGCCGCCGGTCATCATGTCGCCGTCCAGAGTGTAGATTTTTCCGTTGACCCATACTGTGTCGGCTTCGTCTTCCGCAGCTAAGGCTAAACTGCTGCCAACTCCAAATACAGACAAGAGCATTATCAATGCCGTCAATATAGCTGTTGTTTTTCTTGGTCTTGAGTTGTTGGTTTTCATCAGTTCTTATCCTCCTTAATATTATGAAATAAACAAGAAAATCGACCCGTACCTGTCCCCCTTTCGCGGGCCATGCTTCTAAAAGTCAATATCATTGCGCTTGCATTTACAGCATTGCGCACACGTATTTTAACATATTCAAGATTGTTTTGCAAATCACCCTTAATAGCAGGTTTTCATATTTGCCTTTGTTCACCCCTCGCTATAATACTCAATCGCCCAATCCTTAATGGCTATAAACTGCTTAGCGTTTTTGGGGTTGATCTTGAGGCCATCGAAACTTTCGCCATGCGTATAAAAATAATGGCTCAACCCTTCAACTAGAGACTGTTCGTCAATATTGTCAAAATCGTCAAGCATGTCGTTGAATGTCTGATTGACAGACGTACACAGCACGTTACCGAAGCGGACGTAGTCTATGCCGTCAAATGTGTTGACAAGGCAATAGTCGACATTGTCGTATTCTCCGCGATCCTTTGCGTATACCTCGATGCGCTTTTCCCGCATGTACCCACCGAACAATTCTAAAAACTCAAGCGCGGACGTGTGCCGCAGAATCACATCTTTCCCACCAACAACAGCCCTGTGCCAAGTGCGCGTTGTCAGGAAATCGTTTCTTGTTAATGATGTCATGTATATCCACCTCACGGTTTGATTTTATATGCCGCTGCTCATTTTTTCAACAGTTTTTTGAATCCCCCAATCGGATTGTTCAGGACAAGCTGTTCAAATCTAACCAGGGCAAGTTCAACTCCAGTCGGGAGAACGGTGACTGGCAGTGGGGGCAAGTGACTAAAAAAATAATAATAACGTGTGCTGTTATCTAACGCGGGCGATGCCCGCAACCCAGATGGGGCTCCGCCCCATACCCCGGCGAAACTCGGAAATGAATTCCTCGTTCCTCACGCGGGCGATGCCCGCGCACCGCGTACACACGCGGTGGCTAGTAACTTACGGACACAAAAATTCTTGTTTTTTATTTGCGATTTTTGTCCGTAAGTTACTAATATTATTCTAACGCGGGCTGTCGTCCATGCTAGGATATTGAATGCAAAATCCATCAAATTCAACAAATATATGGCAACAAATTATACGGACACGAAATTATAATTATGATAATATTCAAAAATAAATTCAGGTGTTATTTCATTCTAACGCATAATCAAACAACAATATTATATAATTTTTATCAATAATATGTATTTTGAAGGTGCACAACAAAAGCATTCATGCAAAATAAAATAGGAAGGAGGGGAAAATGCACCGAGAGAACAAAATGCGCGGAAAAATATTTAGGAGGTAAAACAAAAAATGAAAAGATATCTGATGATCGCATTGTCGCTGATACTGGTTATGACTTATGTAGTTCCGGTAGCGGCAGATTCAGAGTCTGCGGTTGCGTACGGCGCAGCAGGCGCAACACTAACCGGCAACGGTGTTTATGTCGAAGTCGACGACAGCATGTCGATGACAGTATTCCGCGTTGAAGCCGACGGCAGCTACACGCAGATGACTCAGCCGATTGAAGCGCTGGACGGGAACGGCGCGACCGGTGTAAGCGGCGCACCATGGAAAAACGCACTTCCGTGGTCTGTCGGAACAGGCACCACAGCAACCAGTTTTCATAACGCGTCAGCCAAGCTTCTTTCTGCGGAGACTGGTTATGTCACAACTGGGACAAGGTCTACGGGAGGGTCCAATGTAGGAAACGAAGTTGCGATCGACGACTTTGTTGTGATTGATCGTGTAAATGAAGAAAACGTAAAAACGTATTTTGGAACCGGCAACCGCCTTACTGTTACAGGAAAAAGCGCTACGCGCGAACTTAAGCGTATCATGGCGATTGAAACAACCGACAGGGTTCCGGGTGTTGTCTCTGTAACGACATCATACATTAATGAAGGCGAGGCTGCCCTCAACATCGCTAGGTTCGTTGAAAGCAACTATAAGATCTACGACCCGTTGCCGGCAGGCGACTACATAGCAAACAAGAGGGAAGCGGGCCTGTGGACACAGCAGGGCGCAACCCTTGTTTGGGGCGCCGATTATGTTTTGCCAATGTTTAACACTATGGGTATAAACACCACCACGGCTATGGACTCCGGCAATGTCGGCGGCGGCGAGACCAACAACCCGCAGCTGGTATCAAGGAACAACTGGTACTGGGGCGAAAACGGCGGGCTTCCGTTCAATGACTACTGGGGAACGAACGTCGGCATACTCATCGGCTCCGCTATGCCTTACTGTGTGCGAAGCATGGAGATTCCGACGCGCGGCAGCGGCATCACAGGGCAGCATGACACAGCCTACACATGGGTCGGCTTCCCGGGCAAATCACTTGCGCCCGGAGTGGAAACCCTTATCGGCACGACTATCGTCGGTGTTCACACCGGCGACAACTATGCCGGAAGCAAGCAGTTTGAACAGGCCATGTCTTACATATCCGATCTGGAATTAAACGGCATAAAGCTGCCCAGCGACTGGCTGGCGTCGCCGAGTACTGCGGATTACCCCGACTACGCTTGGAGCAACACTTGGGAAAGCTGGGGCGGCAGCGAATCCTTCAACCCCATTGCCGCAATTCGCTACACAAACAACGGTATATTCCAAGACTTGGGAATTAAGTATATCATACTCGACGCAGCATGGTATCCACGCGGGACGAGCAGCGGCAGCGGCCAGCCCGGCGGAGTCGCACCGACTACGGCTATAGCGCAGAAATGCGGCGAGGGTAACTACATAGCTTATTGGGCAAAGTGGCGTGATGTCGGTGAATATTTTGGCATGCCGCTCACCGCGAGCAGCACAGACGCACAAGTAATGGCGGTTGTCAGGAGGTACAATCAGTTTCTACATGAAAACGGCCTTAAATCTGCCGCTTGGTGTATGCCGATGAGCTTCTGGCAAGGTTCGACCCTGAACGCCGGCGGGAATCAGGCAGGCGGATTCGCGGCTACGCATCCCGACTATCCGATAACCACCAACGCCGCGCAATTTGACCCGGCTACCGGCCAACTCCTGCCAGGATCTCCGACGCCGACGTACAGAAGGCAGCAGGGGTACTACCCGCAGAGCGGTACGGCAGAAATCTGCCTCGGCAATCCGAGAGTTTTGAATGAATACACAGACTATTTCTGTAAACAGATGTTTGACCCCGTTAATGGGTATGGCTTTGACGGCCTTAAGATCGACACGCAGTGGGGCACTTCACAGTGCTTCGCCATTGGCCATGGCCATGACGGCAACCCGAACGCCGGATACTTGAACTACCCAATGTTCTGGAAGCTGATCTATGACAAAGCGAAGGCTTATTTGGGCGAAGACCCATGGATCAAGCACTGCCAATGCGGCACGATGATGAACTTCTTTACCCAGAACGGCACAAACCGCCCAATCACCGGCGACCCGGGCGGCAGCAATGTCCGTAAGGCGCGCTATTCGATCAGAATGTGGAAGGGCCTTTACGGTGACAACGCCACAGCAGTCAGCGACCACGTGGAGAACTTCGGCAGCAGGTGCAAGAGCCTCATGGCTGCAGGTTATATTTTAGAATCAAAATTCTACAACGTAAACGGCACAGCGCCCAGTGCCACAATCATGAAATACTTCCCGATTGCGGCTCAGGAAGGCTTGTCAAGCGGCTATTATATGGACGAGTACAAATTTGGGTTTGATTACCCTGAAGCGCTCGCATACGACAATCCGAAAATGGGCGTTAAATATTACAGTTTGTTCGCTTCAAGCGCACCTGTGGCCAGCTTCAGCGGCGGTTCTCGCTACGTTGGAGGCGGTGAAACCACTATGAGGTACACAGGCCCTGCGGAGCTCCGAGGCCTTGAGCCAGGGTTCCTTTACACAGTGACCGATTATGCCGACAACACCTATGAAGCTGTGCATCAGGCTGATGCAAACGGCGTAATCACCATGGACGTAGACTTCGTTGAGACGCTTCCGTTGAAAGTAATTCCATTGAGCACTGTTTATGCCGACGTTAGCGCAGATGCCGAAAGCGACATCGACAAGGACGTCGAGTTCACGGTGTCGGTCCGCAACGCAGAAGACCTGCTGAACGTGGCACTGGAATTTGAAATTGACGGCGACCTGCTTGCCGGCAAGGGCCTTGAGGGCCTTAACGGATTCACGCCGCTGAACGACATCTTCTGGGTATATGCGGGCGACAACAAGTGGAAGGGCACTGTTACCCTCGGCCTGCCTTCGGGCAGCTCGACCGGGCTGACGTCTGTCGCCGCTGTTGACATCGCGAAGTTCATCTTCGCTCCGAAAGGCGTGGGCGACGCAGCTTTCACGCTGACCGGCTTCAGGGCAGTAGGCCTCGATGGGACTACTGTCTACCTTGACGCCATGGTTTTGGGCGGGGCTGTGACGAACATCGACCAGCGCGTCTTCTCGAAATACGACCTCAACAGGGACAACGTCGTCGACGCACTGGACCTTGGCATCATGCTGCTGTACGTCGGTTTCAACGCAGACGCTGCAGGCTGGGACACCCAGGTTAAGGTCAACGACTCGAGGGGCAAGCCGGTCACGGCAAGCATGTGCGACGTAAACGGTGACGGCAGGATCGACATGCTCGACCTGCTTGACTTGTTCATCCACTACACTAAATAACAAGCGAACTATCCGAACATCCTCTCAAAAGGAATTGTTTTGGTACAGCCTCTCTATTCGCACTAAACTCAAAGGCCTCCTCTGTGGGGGCTTTTGAGTTTGCGCCAATAAGTGCAGAGCGTCAATTTAGGTTCGTTGATTCTGGCAGCTTTCTGTAAATCAAGCTCACGCTACAAGAGAGGCCTCTTTTTAATGGATGCCATAAGCTTTTCAATGCCTCCGACAATCCCGCCGCGAAAATATCGGAGGATGACTATCATGAGAACAGCAAAAATAATCATGCTCAAAGACTGGAACTTAAATAGCAATTGAGTTGCTATTATAACGAAAACAGCTCCGATAATGGGTCCAGTCAATGTACCAATGCCGCCCATGATGACCATCAGCATTATAATCCCCAATTCCATCAAGTTGCCCGCCGTAGGGTCAATCAACCCAATATAGTTCAGGTAGTAACCGCCACCGATTCCGGCCCAAAACCCGCTGAAAGTGAAACTGAAAATTTTCCATTTGGTTGTATCGACGCCCATGACTTCGCTTGCGGCCTCGTCATCGCGGATGGCTTTCAAATAGATGCAAACTTTTGAGCGGGTCAGATA
>WRJV01000230.1 GCA_009778415.1 Clostridiales bacterium
ATGCAATGTGCAGTAAAGTTGCAAAATGTGTAGACAAAGCAGTGCCGTTTTGATAGACTTATTGTATAAAATAAATACGTCTTTATATACAAATTCAATTTGGTAACCGTTTTTCAGTTGCGCACCGATGTATCAAGAATGACAATAACAAAAGCAAATTATTTTGGAGGTGGTTTTTTGATCAGAGTATTGGCGGCTGATGGCATGGAAGCTTCTGCAGTTAAAACCCTGCAAGACAGAGGGTTTCAAGTTGTTCAGGAGTATTTTGAACTGGAAGACTTGAAAAAACAAGTTCAGGAATTTGATGTATTGGTGGTAAGGTCGGCAACGAAGGTCAGGGCGCCAGTTATCGACGCAGCTCTTGAAACCGGAAAGCTCAAAATGATCATACGCGGTGGCGTAGGCGTTGACAACATCGACGTCGAATACGCTGAAAGCAAGGGCATCAAGGTGTTCAACACGCCAAATGCGAGCAGTGCCTCGGTAGCCGAGCTTGCCATTGCGCACATGTTTTCGCTTGCGCGCTATATTTACATATCAAACGTCACTATGAGGGAAGGCAAATGGGAGAAAAAACAATACGAGGGCACCGAGCTTTGCGGCAAGACCCTCGGGCTTGTCGGTTTTGGGCGAATAGCCGTAGAAACTGCAAAAAGGGCGAAGGCTCTTGGCATGGATGTGGCATATACTAATAGGAGCGGCCCGGTAAACGGGTACGACGATTACCGATACATGCCGCTTGACGAGCTGTTAAGAGCAGCTGACTATATTTCGCTGCACGTTCCCGGTTCGGAAGACGGCAAGCCGGTAATCGGCCGAGAGGAAATCGGCAAGATGAAAGACGGGGTTTTTATCGTCAACACGGCGAGGGGGGGAGTCGTATGCGAGGACTCGCTGCTGGACGCCCTTGACAGCGGAAAAGTTGCAGGGGCGGCTATCGATGTATTTTCGGAAGAGCCAACTGAAAACGAGAGGCTTTATACTCATCCTAAAATTTCCCTGACTCCGCATGTCGGCGGCTCGACAGCCGAGGCGCAGGAGAGGATAGGAAACGAGGTTGTGGAAATAATTTTAAGGAATAGTTGAGAGGCACAGCAAAATGCAAAAAGTTGAATTGAAGTCGGGAGAATACAGGTTTATTGGGGTCCTAGAGGAAAAAAACGCACCGAAAACATGCGAAGCCTTTATAAAGATGCTACCGCTCAAAGAGAAGGTAATCCATGTGCGGTGGAGCGGTGAGGCTGTATGGATACCGTATGGCGACCAGAACGCCGAAATCCCGCACGAGAATGCCACAAGCTATCCAAACAAAGGAGAAGTACTCTTTTATCCCGGCGGCGTCAGCGAGATGGAAATCATATTCGCTTATGGCGCATGCTGTTTTTCCAGCAAGGCGGGCCAACTGGCTGGCAACCATTTCCTTACGTTAACCGGCGACATGGAGCGATGGTACGAGTTTGGCCGCAAGGCGCTCATAGAAGGGGCGCAGGATGTTGCAATATCAATCATTTCAGAAGAAAGCAAAGAAAGATAGGGTATGATTGGCAAATTCGCATCTATTCCTAAAATCATAATTTTGGGAATAGATATAGGCAAATGAATGGCACATGATATGAAAAATCAAAAACATGGCATATTGCTCGCCATGTTTTATTTGTCTGCTCATGTCTGCTTTGTTGAGCTCTTTCGACAGCATCTTCTCAAAAAGCCGCTTTGCACTTCGATAGCATCTTCTCAAAAAGCCGCTTTGCACTTCGACAGCATCTTCTCGAAAATTATCTCCTCAATCGGCTCTAAAAAAACCGAGCCTCTATTTTGCGTTCTAAGCGATTTTTTTTGCATTCTTGATATATATGTCCAATAGCATATAATGCTATATATGCATAATATTATATATTCGCTTAATATATGGGAATAACCAATACCTGCCCAGCCTTGAGTTCATGCGCCGCGATGCCGTTCAATTGGCACAGTTCATACACAAGCTTTCGGGTGTCGATGCTGCTTGGCATGTAAGTTTTGGCTATGTTCCAAAGCGTGTCGCCATGCTGGACCGTTATTTCGATGTATGCCTGTTCGGTCATGCTGCTGGCGCTGCCAAGCCCAAGCAACGCGTTTGAAATCAATATTAGCAACACGATGATTGCAGCAGCAAACAACGTAAACCTGCCGCTTGACTTAATTCTGTATTTTTTCCCGGATACTGTCATCACTATCCCCTCCTGACTACGCAACAAACGTTCGTTCTTAATAAATTATAAACGAATATTTGTTCGCTGTCAATAGGGGAGTTTGAACAATTGTTCTATTTTTTTATAAGGTGGTGGCTGTCGATCCACGATGTTATCCGTTTACGGTAAACAAGCCCAAGGATACAGAACGCTGCCGACAAGACTGAGACAATGACGATGCCCTTAACGCTGCCGCTGTCGATCATGCTGCCAAGCAAGATGGTGCCCATGATTCCCGGAGTCCTCCCTACTAGGGCAACCAGCAGAAAATGCCAGAACTTGACTTTTGAAAGCCCCACCGCATAGCCGAGAGGGTCTTTTGGAAGGCCTGGGATTAAAAATAAGACGAATAAAACTAAAAGCGAACGTTTGCTGTTCATCTGCTCGATGCGCTTGACGAATTTCTTCTCGCCAAAAAGCAGGTGCATCGCGTCCTGCCCTAAAAAACGGGCAAGAAAAAACGTTGCAGTAGTTCCGATTGCGATTCCAGCCATGGAAAGAAGGTATGCAATCCAAAACCCGAAGACGTACCCCGAAGCCAAGTGAAAGGGCTGTGCAGGGATAACGCTGACGACGACATGCAAAATCTGAAGGCCAATGTAAACAAAAGAACTCGCGACCTCGTATTTCTCCAGAAAAACTTCTATGTCTTCAAAAGACTTGAAGCCTGCAATGAATTCATAGTGAAAAAAATATATGTATGCAGGGATTCCAATTACTAATACTAGGAACAAGGCGAGTTTTGCTATGGCTGTTAGTTTGTCGTTTGTGTGTTTTTCGCTTTGTGAAGGCTTGTTTGTCATTTTGTTAATGTTTTCATCATCGGTGTAAATATTATCCCATCTTTCTCCTGCTGTTCACCTGTTTTCTCAAACCCTAGGCGTTCATAGGCTTTGACTGCGTAGGGCGAAGAATTTACCGTCATTTCGGTTATTGCCCCGTTTTGCCCTATTTCTTCGAGTACGTGGCTCATCAACTGCCTCGCTATCCCTTTTCTATGGTGCCGCTTGTCTACAAACATGAGGGAAACATGTGAAACGTCCCTGGTTGCTATGACTCCGACGATTTCGCCGCATTCCCGGCAGGCCCACATCTTTTTGTGCCTAGATATTATATCGGCAGATATGTCCTCTAATTTACCCTTAAGATAGTCGGAGAACGTTTTTCTCCCTTGTTCAGAATAGTCCACAGCAACGAATTCGGAAAACACCCTGTTGACAAGGCCGATCGCCTGCCCCAAGTCGTCTTTGCCGACTTCTTTTATGGACCGCGCCCTCCCGTCAGAAAACTCGATTGCCTCCTTGCCGGTCAAATGCTCGATGTCGAGCACTAAAATTTGGACCCCGGCGATGCTGCCTTCTATTTCGCTTTTGCTTTCTTCTTCGTAACCAGCCGAGTATTTTTCAACCAGCAGGCCAAGCGCCTCCCTTTTTTCTTCAATTCCGGAAGCAAGGCGAATCCTGCCAAAGGCTATGGCGCTCCTGTAATATGTCGTGAATTCGCTGGGCACCACGTAGTCTGTTTCGATAACAGTGAACGATACACGGTCGTGCTTGTTGATTGAGTCGATTTTGTGCCCTTTCATAGCCGAGTGGAAATACAGCTTTCCGTCCTTGTGCCGAAAGCTCATCGGGACGCCGTAAGCATAGCCGTCGTCCCCCACCAGCGAAAGGACTCCTGAAGTGCAGTTTTCCAGCACTTCGGTTGCCCTTTCCTTTGACAATGCCTGTTTTTTGTTTCGACTGACTTCCCTGAACATCTTTCCCCCTTTACCAATCCAATTCCAACGAAACCCCGACTTCCTTCACTGGAATGTACTTGTGCATTTCCGCCTTTACGTTGAACGACACGCAATGGCACGGGTACAGATCGCTGATGCCGTTCTTGAGAAAGTATTCTATAGTCTTTTCTAGCTGCTGGTCTAGATCAAAAATGTGGAACCCTCCGATCACGCCCAATATCCTGTCGTCGTTGCATACATGCTTGCTGTATTCGATGATGTTGCATATTCCGCTGTGGGAGCAGCCTGTAACGATGTATATGCCTTTGTCTGTTTTGTAGGCGACGGCAGAGTCGTCAAGCACCAAATCGTCTGTGTAGCCGTCGTCAAGCAGCACCTGGCCGATCAGCTTTCTTTTTTCAAAATCGTTTGATGACGGGATTTCACCCAAAAAACACATGTCCCCGTTAATTTTTACTGGTTTGTCGGACAGGATCAATTGTGCGTATTTTTGCAGCTGCTGTGCACTAAACGGTGAACATATCCTCGTCTCCCCTATCTTCTTTTCGTTGAACGCTTTTGAATGGGCTATAATCCTCGCGTCCGGGATGTCGAACTGCTCAAACAGGTATTTCAGCCCACCTGTATGGTCGTTGTGCCCATGAGAAATGACGATGTCCGATACGTCCTTGAGGTTGACCTGAAACGCCAAAGCGTTTTGAATGAACAAGTCCGAGTACCCTACGTCAAAAAGTATCCTTCTGTCTTCGTCCTCGATGTAAAAGCTGACTGCTGGCTCCGCATAGAAATAATTGTCGATATACGTGTTGTTGTCGACCAGTACTTTTAACTTCAATTTTTCCCCTCCAAAAAACCCTTTTGATTTTATCGCTATCTGTTTAACTACCTTTATACCATAAATTTCACAATGTTACAAGCTTTTTGTTGTAAAGCGCCTGAAGCGACTTTAATACTCCGAATTTGGAATGTTCGTAAGTCAGCCCTCCTTGGAAATACACAATGTACGGTGGCCTGATCGGCGCATCTGCGGAGAGCTCTATTGAAGACCCTTGAATGAACGCCCCTGCCGCCATTACGACTTGGTCTTCGTAGCCCGGCATGTCCCATGGAACGGGGGTCACATGGGAATCTATCGGGGCTGCGGCCTGCACCCCTTCGCAGAAAGCTACCACTGCTTCCGGCGAACCCAGCTTTACTGCCTCGATGATGTCGCTCCTCGTGTCTTCCGGCTTTGGACAGACTTCAAAACCCAGGTTCTCAAAAACTTTTGCGCAAAGTATAGCGCCTTTGACTGCCCCGTTGACGGTTTTGGGCGCGATGAAAAGCCCTTGGAACATGGAGCGGCTCTGCCCAAACATCAACCCGCACTCCCCTCCTATGCCCGGCGACGTCATCCTGTAGGAAATCGTTTCTACCAAGTCAGCCCTTCCGGCTATGTAGCCTCCGCTGACCGCAATGCCACCCCCCGGGTTCTTTATCAGCGAGCCTGCCAGGACGTCGGCACCCACCTCTATGGGCTCCCGAGTGTCGAGGAATTCCCCGTAGCAGTTGTCCACCATGCAGACTGTGCCTGGGCTTTCCGACTTTACGAAAGCCGCCCATTCCTCTATTTCAGGTATCGTGACGGCTTTCCTCCATCCGTACCCGGTCGCCCGTTGAAGCAGGATCATTCTGGTTTTTGCCGACATGGCGCCCTTAAGAGCTCCGTAGTCTATCCTGCCGTCAGCTTTTAGCTCAACTTGTTTGTATGTAATGCCGAATTCTTTGAGGGACCCACGGCCTTCCCCCCTCGTCCCGATTACTTCCTCAAGGGTGTCGTAAGGCCTTCCGGTGCAGCAAATCAGCTCGTCTCCCGGCCTTAATATGCCTGTTAACGTTAAAGTTAACGCATGTGTCCCGTTGACTATGATCGGGCGCACCAGTGCGGCTTCGGCTTTGAAAATATCAGCGTAGACTTTTTCCAGGGTTTCCCTGCCGGCGTCGCCGTAGCCATAACCTGTGTTCCATGAGAAATGCACGTCGCTCACCCGGTTTTCCTGAAAGGCGGAAAGCACCTTGTACTGGTTGAAGGCCATGATGTCGTCCAAACCGTCAAAGATGCCGCCGACTTCTTCTTCTGCCTTGTTTACAGCATTCAGCACTTCGCTCGGTATGCCTAAGCTTCCTGTCAGCAATTCAAAAGTGTTTTTTTGCATTTTATTCTTCCTTTCCGCTGTCTTTTCCGTTGTTTTCTGTCCGTTCGAGCTCCCATTCCATATCGTTTACAAGGTCTCGCTTGACGTTCATCTTGTGGGCCGCGTATAGCTGCGTCGTCGTCACCTGCTCGTGGTCGAGGAGCGCTTGGACGTCGAATATTGAGTTCCCCCGCCCTATCAGGCTGGTGGCGGCTGTGGCGCGGAGCTTGTGGGGGCTGTACCCGGCATCCCGTGACGTCTTCAGCCCCAGCGAAGTGTATTTTTTCACGAGCTCCCGTATCTGCCTTTCAGTCATGCGGCTCCCTTGCAGCGAAAGGAACAGCGCGTCCTTGTGCAGCGGGTCGACCCTGTCTCCTTGCGCCCTCTCCCCTTCAAGGTATTCTGTCACCACTTTTACGACGGACTTGTTTAATGGCATGGTCGATTCCTTGCCGCGCTTCCTGTATATTTTAAACTCGCCTCTTGAAAAATTGATGGAGGAAACGTTCAGCTGCTGCAGTTCGGAAAGCCTGAGCCCGTAGGTTAGGAACAGCACCAGTATGGCTTTGTCCCTTTTTTTTGTCTTCTCCCAAAACTCCCGCTCTTTTTTGGTCAGCCCATCGCCTGTTGAAACGGCGTCAAGCATCACCATCACTTCGTCGTCCTGAAGCGCCTTTATCTCGCGTTCGCCGGACTTCGGTACGCGTATCGGGTCAAACCCGTCCGTGATGTTGTTGTCGACCAGCCCGTCCCTGTAGAGGTATTTGAAAAGCACGGAAACCGACGATTTTTTCCTCGCTAGGGACCTGTTCTGGTTTTCGTAAATGTACACGGCCTTTTCTGTTTCGGTCTCGTACCTTCTGCAGTAGTCGATGAAGAAGTTCACGTCGCTTGCCTTGACTTTGTTGAACTCGCTTTGGGAAATGCCCTTTGTATCTTCAGATGCGGAAATGCCTGTTTCCCTTATAAGGTAATTGCAGAAGAACCTTATGTCGTGCAGGTAGGCGAGCCTGCTCATCGGAAGCACGTTGCCTCGCAGGTAAGCAAAAAAACCGCGCATGAAGCCGGGCAGCTCCTTTTCTATTGCTTGGCACTGCATCACCGTTTCGTTTTCTTTCTTCACCACGTTGTCCGGTTTGTCGCTCTTGTTGTGGATTCTTATCTCTTTTCTTGCAGCCATCCGACCACCTCCCTAGCCCCTTCCTTGTCGTTTTCGTATTCAGAAAGGTTGAACCATTTCATGCCGCCGCAGCGCTTGAACCAAGTAACCTGCCTCTTTGCGTAATTTCGTGTGTTCTGCTTGACCATGCGGACTGCTTCTGCCAGATCGCACTCGCCGTTCAGGTAGCTGATTACCTCTTTGTACCCTATCCCTTTCATCGAAACGTCGCCTGGTGAAAGCCCCATGGCAAGGAGCGATTCCACTTCTGAGACGAGGCCCATCTCAACGAGGCTGTCCACCCGCGCGTTTATCCGCGCATACAGCTCCGGCCTCTCCCTGTTCAAGCACACGAGCTCTGTTTGGTAATCGCCTGTCTTGACGAAGGAGTTTTCAAACGGCATTATTCGGCTGCCTGCTTTTTCTGCTACTTCGAGGGCGCGTATAATTTTCTTCAGGTTGTTTGGGTGAATACGGGCCGCAGCAGCAGGGTCTTTTTCGGCAAGCCTTGCATGGACGTATTCGTTGCCGAAAGCCGCCGCCAGCCCTTCGATCTCCTTGCGGTAGCTGCTTTCTGCGGGCGGAGCCGT
>WRJV01000231.1 GCA_009778415.1 Clostridiales bacterium
GAAGGCGAGGGCACGGTTCAGGACGCCCTGAACAACAAAATCGCGAGGATCGGTGAAAACATGAACATCAGAAGGTTCGTGCGGTTTGCCGAACCAGGATGCGTGTATTCCGGCTACACTCACGGCGGCGGAACCATCGGAGTCGCAGTCGGGTTCAAAACAGATGCGCAGAAAGAGGAAATTGCTGCAATGGGCAAGGACGTTGCCATGCAGATAGCTTCGATGAACCCCAAGTTCATATCGGAAGCCGACGTAGACCCTGAGTACATCGAAAGCGAAAGGAAAATCATGACGCAGCTCGTCATCAACGAAGGCAAAGAGGGTGCTATGTTGGAAAGGATTGTGGCCGGCAAGCTAAAGAAAGAAATCAAGGAAGTCTGCCTCTTGGAGCAAAAATTCGTCAAGGACAACGAGATGACCGTGAAACAATATATCGAGAAAGCCGCAAATGAAATCGGAAAGCAGATACAGGTCGTTTCAATGGCCCGCTTTGAAGTCGGCGAGGGCATCGAAAAGAAAGAAGAAAACTTCGCCGAGGAGGTCGCAAAGCAGATGGGCGCGTGACAAAAAGGGGACGGTTCCTGTGTCACAAAAAGAATATTGCACATAAAAAAGAGAAGGCTCCGGCTTTCTCTTTTTTCGTTGGGGAGCTTGCAAAGTGTTTTGAAAGTGATATAATATCGGTAATCTATACAGTTTTCGTTAACATTACTGAAAGGAGTGATGGAATCATGAAAATGACAAAGACGCTTTTGGCCCTGCTGCTCGTATTGGCGCTCACAGTGCCGCTGGTGCCGGCAGTATATGCGGAGCCGGCAGCTACTCCAACCGACGGGTCTTTGGTCTACATCGACGACGGCGTCATACGCGTGACAGTGGACGACAACATGGACATCAGCGTATACCGCTATGACAATGGGGCTAGGACGCTTATGGCAGGGCCTGTTGAGAGGATGGGCCCGGCAGGCGCGACGGCGCTCAGCGGTACGCCGTGGGCAAACGGGATCCCGTGGTCGACTGCAGCTGGAAGCCTGAACGCCAACTCAGCCAAGCTGTTTTCTCTCAGGTCAGGCTATGTGACGTCCTGGTCGCAAGGGGGGACCGGCACTAATTCCGACAGGCTGACGCATGGGAACGCACAATACGAAACTTTCACTGCGAACGGCGACAATTTCGTGAGGGGCGCGGCGACATATGAGACAAACGTTGAAACGTGGCTTGGAACGGGCAACCGCCTCACCATCCCGTCGACCAACGCAGACCTTGACCTGACTCGGAAGATCGTCCTTGAGACAGCTAACGCCCTCCCGGGCGAAGTAGCTTATTCCTGCTACTACACCTATACGGGAGACGACCCTTCCTACAAGGTCACAAAATTTGTCGAAAGCAACCTCATGATTAAGGAGCCGGTCAAACCGGACAGGCTAACTATCGGCAGCTACGACAGGGTAGACGCCGGCTTGTGGCTGCTTTGCGGCTGCCCGATGAGCTGGGGCAACGACTACCTGCGTCCCGTCTTCTACGACATGGGAACGGGCAATGCAGTGAGCTTCAACCAAACCGGCAATTCGTACAGCAGCCCGAACGGAGGCCAGGTTTCAAAGAACAACTGGAACTGGGGCGCCGACGCGGGCTTTCCGCTCAACGATTTCTACGGCACGACCATTGGCCTCGCCATAGGCTCCCTGATGCCGTACAACACCTACGGCCTTGAGATGCCCGTGCGCGGCAGCGGCCTGGGGACAGCCGTCGCCACCCGCAACAACGAAACCGCCTACACCTGGATGGGCTGGCCGGGCAAGACACTTGAGCAGGGGCAAGAAACATTTATCGGAACCAGCCTCCTTGCCGTACACACCGGCGACTACTTCGACGGCGCGGGCAAGTACTCTGCTGCCATGGACAACCTGAGCGCGGCGGCGATGGTGACAAGCGGCCTTAGCGCTTCCGACGTAGGCCTGTGCAGGCTGGCAAAGGCTGATGAAATCCCCGACTGGAGCTTCGCACCGTCATATGAGACATGGGGCTACGGTTCCGGGTTCCTGCCCGCCAACACAATGGACATTCTCCCTGAGCTAAAAGCGCTGGGGATAAAGTCGGTCACCCTCGACGCAGGGTGGTATTCGAGAACCAACACCGAGGGCGAGGGCATATACCTTCCGGCTGCGTCGAAATGGTCGCCTGTAGTGCCAAAGCTGGCAGCATACTTCAATGAAGCCCCGCTGCCCTGCACGACGCCGCAGGAAGCCGTGAAGGTGGTAGCCAGGTTCATCGACTATTTCCACGACAACGGCATCAAGGTCATAGCGTGGGTCATGCCGCCTAATGGGCGCACCAGCGGCACAACGATAACCGAGCACCCCAACTGGTTCGCGAGGAGCGCGGACGGCAGCACCAAGAACGCGGACGGCGGCAACTACCGTACGCTGTGTACCGGAAACCCCGAAGTGCTGAATGAATTCACAGATTATTTCGTCGACATCATCTTCGGGCAGTACGGCTTCGACGGGATCAAGGGCGATTCCTTCTACGGAGTCTCGCCGTGCTACGGCGCCGACGGGAAGGGCAACGGCCACGGCCACGACGGCGACATCTATGCAAATATCAAGTACTACGGGAAATTCTTCAAGAACATCTACGACAAAGCCTGCTTGCTCAGGGGGGCGACCGCAACCTTGGGCGGCCCTGTGATTGACAGGGAGCAAGTCCCGATGATGAAGAACTGCATGTGCGGGCAGCCTATGGACTACTACATCTGGGCAGGGACCAACCGACCAGTGCCGGGAGACCATGTGGGCAGCCGTACCCAGCGCTACCTTACGAAGATGTACAAGGGCTTTTACGGCGCGTCGTACATGGTTGACACCGACCACATATTCCTTGGAACTCTGACGAGCACCGACGAAGCCTACAGGATTGGGCCCATCGACTACATTTCCTACATCGGCGCGGGCGGCGCCATGTCCACAAAGTACATTACAAGCAGGTTCAACACCTTCAGCAGCGGCGACCTAAACGCCAACTACGTGATGAGGTACCCGGGCCAGTCAGACTACTCAAACATCGCCAGCAGGACCGGAACTTACAAATGGGGCGATTTCGTCAAATGGTTCGGCCTAAGCAACGACATCCATCTGTCATCAAGGGATACGGAGATGGTGAACCTGTACAAATACGGTTTGGACTATCCTGAAGGATACGCCTACAAACAGGGCAGCGATTTCTTCTATTCATTCTTCGCGACAAACAACACGGTGTCGAACCTGAGAGGCTCGGTTACCCTTGACCCGTGGGGCAGCAGCTACGTGAGCTCCAACACCTACAACGGCAACATCGAACTGCGCGGTTTGAAACCCGGAGCAAGCTACAACATCACGAACGTTGAGAACGGCAAGCAGTACAGCGGCATTGCAGACGTAGACGGGAACATCACGCTGGACGGCATTTCGTTCATTACAGGGGTAATCTACAAAGCGTCAGAAACCCTAACGACTTCCGTCTCTGGCACGGTTACCGGCAGGGCGGGCGCAACAATACCCGGCGCCGAGCTTACGCTGCTTGACGCGGCAGGGAACCCGGTTCCGGGGATATCCACGACAGCAGCCAACCTAGCTGGGTACTACAGCTTCCCGGTGGTTCCTGACGGCACCTACAGGATACTGGTCACAACGTACAAAGGCACCGACGGCAAGCCGTATACGGCGAACGTGGCGACCCCGTACGGCGACTACATGACGAAGAGGTTCACCGTAAGCGGCGGCGAAACGCTGATGGACATCGACGTTACTGACATATACTATTCCGTGAGCGTTCGGGCTGACGCCGAGAGCGACATAGACAAGAACGTCGAACTCATCCTGTCGACACAGGGGGCGAAGAACCTGCTTACGGTCGAAGCGGAAATCCTGGTGGACGGCAACATGCTGGCTGGCCTTGGCGTAGAGCCGCTGAACGGGTTTCGGGCTTTGACAGACATCTTCTGGAGCTACGCCGGCGATGGCATGTGGAAGGGAACAGTCACGCTGGTCTACAAGTCAGGGGACAGCGAGGGCTTCACTTCTGAAGCGTCTGCTGACATAGCCGTGTTCAAATTTGCGCCCAGGGCAGTAGGCGACACGGTGCTGACCCTGACCGGAGCCGTGTCCAGCGGGCTTGACTCAGATGGCAAAATAACGTACTATTTCGACACCTTCATCGAAAGCGGCTGGGCTGCGACGAACATCGACCAGAGGGTCTTCTCGAAGTACGACCTGAACCGTGACAACAAAGTCGACGCGCTGGACCTTGGCATCATGCTGCTGTACTGCGGTTTCGCCACTGACACGCCTGGTTGGGACACCTTGGTAAAGGTCAACGACTCCAGGGGCAAAGGCGTCACTGCAAGCATGTGCGACGTGAACAGCGATGGCATCATCGACATGCTCGACTTGCTCGACCTGTTCATCCACTACACCAAATGACATCTGTACCATCCTCGATACATATGTTTACGGCTGTATCCGGGTTGATCCGGATACAGCCTCAATCCTGAAAGGGGAGGTTTATCAACATGAAAAGAACTAAGAGAATTTTTGCCATCCTGCTGGTGATAGCGCTTGCTGTGCCAATGGTTCAGATAGCCTATGCGGAGCCGGTGGCGACGCCGACGGACGGCGGTTTGATTTACATCGACGACGGCACCATTCGCGTGACAGTAGACGACAACATGAACATGGCTGTCTACCGATGGGACGGTGCTGCCTTGACACCGATGACGCAACCGATAACACCGCTGGGCGCAAGCGGCGCGACAGCTGTAACCGGAGCACCTTGGGCAAATGCGCTTCCATGGTCGACGTATACGGGCAACTTCAACTCGGGCTCCGCGAGGCTGTTATCCGCGAAGACAGGCTACGTGACGGCGGGTGCCAGAGGCGCAGCCACGGGCAACACTTCTGTGACCAACGACGCCCAGGAAACGCTGCTCGCTGACGACTTCGTGAAAACGGGGGAATTGTCGGAGGTCAACGTGGACACGTACTTCGGGAAGGGCAACCGCCTTGCAGTGACTGGGTACAGCGCTTCTGCGGAGCTTGAGCACACGCTGATCATCGAGACAAACCCTGAAGTTCCGGGTGCGGCTGCGGTTACCAGCTTTTATACCTACAAGGGGGACGACCCTTCGCTTGCAGTAGCGAAATTTGTCAACAACAACTTCAAAATAACTGACCAAAAACCTGCACTGCTGACGGCGCCGGCAAGGGACGGCACTGTCTACAACAGAGTGGAAGCGGGGCTTTGGGAGATGCACGGGTGCCCGCAGAGGACGAATGCGGACTACATGAACCCGGTGTACGACAATTTGGGCACAGGGGCGATCAACAACTTCGACAGCGGTTCCGAAACGCTGGCCAGGAACAATTTTTCTTGGGCCAATTCGGGGATGGGCTTTCCGCTCAACGATTTCTGGGGGCAGAACGTCGGGTTTTTGCTCGGCTCCATGATGCCGTCCCATACGTATTCCCTTGAGCTGCCCCAGCGCGGCAGCGGCATTACCGGAAACCACGAGACTGCGTACACATGGGTCGGGTTCCCCGGCAAGACGCTGGCAAAAGACGTAAAGACTTATGTGGGGACGAGCTTGATAGGGGTCCACAGCGGAGACTATTTCGACGCCGCCAGCCTGTACAGGCAGTCCATGGACAGAGTGGACCTGGCGCACAACCCGTACCTTCCCGGAACTTACGACCCCAACAAGCTGAAGCTTCCGACGGCTGAACAGCTGCCTGACTGGGCATACGCTCCCTCATACGAGACTTGGGGCTACGGGGAAGCATTCCTGCCGGAGAACGTAATGGCGACAATCCCGCTCTATAAAACTTTGGGCATAAAGTCGATTACTTACGACGCCGGGTGGTATCAAAGGGACAATACGAACGGCGAGGGCAGGTACTACCCGCAGGCCTCGAAATGGGCGGCTGTGGCGGTCAAGCTTGCGCAGTATTTTGCCGCAAACCCGCATCCCAATATGAAAGCCCCGGGCGACCCGTACGATTTTTCGGTCCTGCCATGCACGAATTCAACCCAGGCCATAAAAGTCGTAAGGGCATTGAACGAGTACATACACGTGAACGGCATGTACGTCAAGGCTTGGGTCATGGAACCGCAAGCCAGGGCCGGGGTGCCTGACAACTATTACGCGAAAAATGCAAGCGGCGCCAAGTACGGCACCAGCCGCACTTTCCTGTGCACCGGCACGACGGAGGTTTTGGACGACTACACAGACTATTTCTGCGATTTAATGTTCGGGACAGGCGAAGGCGAATACGCTTTCGACGGCTTAAAGGGAGACTCCTTCTACGGAATGCCGCTCTGCTACGACAAAAATCACTCCCATGGAGACAACATATACGGCGCCATTGAGGGGTTTGGCCAGTTCATGAAGAACATATACGACAAGGCCAATTACCTTAGAGGCGCGACAAACAGCATCGGCGGGCCAATCGTGGACAACCAGAAAGTCGCAGTGATCAAGAACTGCATGTGCGGGAAGCCGATGGACTACTATTCTTGGGCCGGGACAAACCTGCCGGTGCCGGGGGACAACATCGGGAGCCGCCAGATGCGCATGTTCACCAAGATGTACAAAGGGTTTTACGGTGCGAACTTCGCCGTTGACAGCGACCACGTTTTCCTCAGCACGCTCCGCAGGATCGGCGAGAACGAGAGGAGCGGGCCCATTGACTTTGTATCGTTCCTCGGAGTCGCGAGCGCAATGTCCACAAAGTTCATAACCGACAAATACTATACCTTTGTCGCGGGCATGGACCTTGGTACTGACATGCACGGCAACACCCACGTCAACCGCATGAACTTCCCCGGTGAGCCGAACTACGGCTTCGCCACCGGCGCAGCACATTCTGCAAACTCCACGTATGAAGTTTTCAAATGGGGCAGTTTCGTCAAGTACTATGGCTTGTTCAACGCCCTCGGTTTGTCCGGCAGGGATTACGAGCTCACAAACCTCTACAAATACGGCTTCGACTACCCCGAAGGCTATGCGTACAAGAACGCCGGGGGCGACGATTTCTACTTTTCGTTCTTCGCCACTGACAACGGGGTCGACAACTCCAGAACCAACAATGCTTTGATCGACCCGTGGGGTAACCAGTACGGCTACGCCAGCGGCTACAACACATATGCAGGAAACTACATCAGCAACAACACCTACTCCGGCACCGTCGAATTGCGCGGGCTTGCCCCGAACACGCAGTATTACGTCACAAACGTCGAGACCGGCAAGCAGAGCGCTGAAACCTCCGGGGCAGACGGGATAATCCACCTCGGCGGCGTTGAGTTCACGACAGGCGTCATATTGAAAGTTTCACCGATCCGCACGGCGTCGATTTACGGCAAGGTCTTTGACGGTGAGCTGGGCAAAGCGGTAGCAGGAGCAGACATAACGCTCCTTGACGCGTCTGGCGATCCAGTCGTTGGCCTCATGCCGACGGCTGCGGACCTTAACGGGACGTACTGCTTCCCGTTTGTGCCGGACGGTACCTACAGGATCAAGGTCACGACGTACAAGGATCAGGACGGGGAGCTTTACATTGACCCCGCCCGCAGGCCATACAGGGGCGCCGACGGCCCGGCGTATGAAGCGGGCGTTTTAGCGGCGCCGTACGACGACTATGTAACGAAGCGCTTCACCGCCAGCGGGGGCGAAACGCTGATGGACATCGACCTTACGGACATCTACTATTCCGTTAGCGTGCGGGCTGACGCCGAGAGCGACATAGACAAGAACGTCGAACTCACCCTATCGACCCGTGGGGCGAAGAACCTGCTGACGGTTGAAGCGGAAATCCTGGTGGACGGCAACATGCTGGCTGGCCTTGGCGTGGAAGCCCTGAACGGGTTTCGGGCTTTGACAGACATCTTCTGGAGCTACGCCGGCGATGGCAT
>WRJV01000232.1 GCA_009778415.1 Clostridiales bacterium
TGATCAGGGCGAAGTCCGTGGCCGTGTCGCAGGCGTGAAGCGACACCACCATGTCTGCGCCTGCGCCGTCCTGAGCAAACGACGCAATGTCGCCAGTCAAAAAATTCAGCCCAAAATAGCCGAGGCTCTTCGCCGTGTCGCTGCAAAATCGGATAACGTCCTCCTTGAGGTCAAGCCCGGTGATTTCCACGCTCATGCCCTGCATGGCTGTAAAGTAATGGTACAGGGCGAAGGTCAGGTACGCTTTGCCGCAGCCAAAGTCGATTATCCTAAGCGGGCTTTCGACCGGAAGAAAGGGGCGCACGTCTTCGACGATCTCCAAAAACCTGTTGATTTGCCTGAATTTTGAATAGCTCCTTTGAAAAACACTGCCTTGCTCGTCCATGACGCCGAGATGCGTTAGAAAATCGCAGGGGGCGTTGTTTGGTATTGCGTACTTCTTCGTCTGGTCGTGGCTTTGCGGTGCAGGCGCACGGCTTGCGGCTTTTCTGGTTATTCTTGGCCTGCCCGGATTGTTTGCCAGTATTTGGACGTCTTCCGACTCGGTCAGTATGTCAAGCTGCTTGAAGCTGTTTTCGAGCAGCTCGGAAGCCAAGCTGAAAAGGCGGCTTCCGCTTATGTTTTCGTGGGTCACTCGGTCCAGATAGTGGTATTCGGCCTGATACCTGGCTTTGCCGCACAGAAAGACCGGCCGCACCGTTACTTTCCTATAGGGCAGGGATTTTTTCCGGGGGGCGCTGAAAACGATTTTTACCAAACCTGCGCTGTCTGCTGCATTGCGCAGCGCACCTATAATCTGTTCCATAAGCATAGTATAGACGGGTTCCCGGATTAATTCAAGGAAAAATTTGGAAATCGGCGCATAACAAGTTGAATTTGCATAAAAGTATGGTATAATGTTTAATGTCAGGTGAAAAAAGTTACAATCTATTGAGGAGGTTGCATGGATGGATAGATACGTGGTGCGTCAGGCAATCAAGGATTTGGACAACAACATATTCGGGTATGAGGTTTTATTTCAGAGCGAAAAGAGTGAAATGTATGGTGATGACGACGGGAATGCCGCAGCGAACGCGATCATAGATTTTCTGGAGCAAAACGGCAAGAGGATGTTTGAGGACAAGATTGCTTTCATCACTTTCGTCCCGAGCCTGCTTTTCAAGAGCATACCGAAAATTTTCGACGAAAACAAGATAGTCATACAGATTGACGATGACGTCCTGATCCATCCTCAGTCGTATGACGTGCTGAAGAAATACAAAGAGCAGAACTACATAATCGGAGTGAAAGATTTTCAGTTCGCGACCAGGTATTTTACGATTTTGGGGCTCGTGGACTATATCAGGCTGGATTTCGGGAACTTGGAGGAAGCGAAAATATCCTATGAAAACATAATCAAAACGGCGAAAGGGTTCAGGAAGAAATGCATAGCTTACGGGGTAGATTCAAAAGAATCCTACGAACTGGCCAAGGAATACGGCGTGGATTACTTTTCAGGGTCGTACCTCGAAGAGAAAATTTCCGAAAAAGTCAACAAGATAGACTATATTAAGAGCAATTTTTTCATGCTTGTTGTCGAAATAACCAAGGAAGAACCCGACTTGGCTAAGATTGAAACCATAATATCGAGGGACGTCACGCTGACATATTCCCTGCTCAAGCTTGTGAACTCGGCGTATTTCGCGCTTAGGAACAGGACGACGACGATTTTGCAGGCGCTGGTCATCCTTGGCATCAACGGGCTCAAGCAGTGGATATACCTGCTCAGCTTCAAGCGCGGCGAGGAGAGGGTCAACGAAGACCTTGTTAAGACGTCGTTCCTCAGAGCCAATTTCTGTTCGGAGCTGCTGTCGTACACAAACAAAACAAGCATTTCAAAGCCGGAAGCATACCTGATGGGCATGTTTTCCACACTGGGAGTGATCGTGGGCGCCCCGCTTGAGGAGCTGATCGCAGAGATTCACATCTCTGAGGAAGTCAAGGAAGCCCTTCTGCACAAGACTGGGCCTTGCGGTTCGCTTTTCAACCTTGTCTTGAGCTATGAAAAGGCAAACTGGAAGCAGATAAACAAGTACGCCGAGGAGCTCGGCGTCCCGAAGGACAAGATATCGCAGATATATTTCAACTGCGTCGAAACGGTCAACAGCACCTGGACGGCGTTTACGACAGCGTTCGGGAATAACTGACGGAGGGCGGCATTCTATGGGCGAAATTGACTTTCTAATGGTTTTTCAAGCTGTCAAGCCTTGGCTGATCGTGGCTGCAATACTTCTTTTAGGGTGGGCAGCCGTCAAAATCATCAGCAAAACCTTGACGAAGACGCTGAAAAAAACAGCACTCGACCCTACATTGCACAAGTTTATCAACAACATAACAGTGACGGTCTGCTGGATCGTGCTGATCGGGGTAGCGCTGCCCGTTGTAGGGGTGTCGCTTTCGGCGTTCTTGACCATGCTTGGCGTGGCGGGCGCCGCAATCGCCCTTGCGCTAAAGGACAGTCTGGGGAACATCGCCGGCGGGATCATAGTCATAGTGTCCAAGCCTTTTAAAAAGGGCGACATAGTTGAAACGGGAGGCGCAACAGGCAAGGTTGACGAGATTGGGCTGCTCTTTACCACGCTCCTGACGGCAGACAACAAGATAGTTTACATACCAAACGGCAAGCTGAGCACGTCCACGATCACGAACTGCTCGTCGGAGAGGAACAGGCGCGTGGACTGCAGGTTTGGCATCGGCAGCGCGAGCAGCATATCCAAGGCAAAAGAGGTGCTTGCAGTAATAGCAGAGCAAAGCGATTTGATTTTGAAGGACCCGGCGCCGGTCATCGGGATAGCCGAGCATTCGGAAGGCATAGTGTTCATAGACATGAAAGTCTGGTGCAGAACGGGAGATTCAGTGGATGTAAGGTATTTCCTCGAAGAAAACGTGAAAATAGCCTTCGACGAGGCGGGGATAGAAATGCAGGCGCCGAACATAATCGTGCATTTTAAAAAACAATAATTCCTTGACAACGGCATCCCAATATGATAACATGTTGAGGATTTAAGCCGTTTTTTTTAGTGCGCAACGGAGGCCGGAATTATGTTTAAAAGCGACCCTCAGCTTAATATCGGTTTGCATAAAACGCTGGCAGAGGTTCAGTTATTGACAAGCCGGCTGTTCTAAATCTTCCATTTGGAAGATTTTTTTTGCGCTTAAGGCATTTGCCATGCAGGAGGATGTATGTTAAAAGGGAGAAGCTTGCTTGAGCCTATGGATTTCACCATGGATGAATTCGAAGAGGTTTTCACGCTGGCAGAAGAGATTATCGCAGAGCCGGAAAGGTTCAGGCGCGTTTGCGACGGGAAAATACTCGCGACGCTTTTCTACGAGCCGAGCACCCGTACAAGGTTTAGCTTTGAAGCGGCGATGCTGAGGCTCGGCGGGCAGGTAATAGGGTTTTCCGAACCGGGGGCAAGTTCCGTGGCAAAAGGGGAGAGCATAGCCGACACGATAAGGACGGTTGCATGCTACAGCGACATCGCCGTAATCAGGCACCCAAAGGAAGGCGCGCCGCGAGTCGCGGCAAGCAGCACAGACATGCCGGTCATCAACGCGGGCGACGGGGGGCACCAGCACCCCACCCAGACTTTGACTGACTTGCTTACGATAAGGTGCGAGCGCGGCAGTTTTTCAAACCTTGCCGTCGGCGTCTGCGGCGACCTGAAGTTCGGCAGGACGGTGCATTCGCTTATCAAGGCTTTGTCAAGGTACGAAGGCGTAAGGTTTGTCTTGATTTCGCCCGAGGAGCTGCGCATACCGGACTATGTGCGGAAAGGGGATTTGGTCAAAAACGGCGTTGAGTTCAAAGAAGTGGAGCGGATGCAGGAAGTGCTGTGCGAGCTCGACGTCCTGTACATGACGAGGATTCAGAGGGAAAGGTTTTTTAACGAGGCAGACTACATAAGGCTAAAAGACAGCTACATCCTCGACGCGGAGAAAATGAAGCTGGCCAAGGAAACAATGATGGTCATGCACCCGCTGCCAAGGGTGACGGAAATAGCGGTGGACGTAGACGACGACCCGAGGGCGTATTACTTTAAACAGGCCAAATACGGCATGTACGTCAGGATGGCGCTCATTATGAGCTTGCTGGGGTTGCAAGGGGAGGAGCAGCGATGATAGTCGACAGCATTGAGTACGGAATAGTCATTGACCACATCACGGCAGGCTTCGGGCTTGCGGTCATCGACCAGCTTGCAATCGACAAGCGAAAAAACACCATTGCTTGCATCATGAATGCGACAAGCAAGAAATACGGCAGAAAGGACCTGGTCAAAATCGTAAACGTGGTGGACGTAGACCTTGCAGTCCTGGGGCTTATCGACCCAAACGCCACGGTGAACATCATCGAGGGCGGCGTCATAAAGAAAAAGATCAACCTCAAACTGCCTGACAAAGTGGTAAATGTGATAAAATGCAAGAATCCGAGGTGCGTGACGTCCGTGGAAGCGAACGCGCCGCATATCTTCCACTTGGTCGACGCCGAGAGCAGGGAATACCGTTGCGAATACTGCGACGACCTGATAACGGTCAAAGGGGACTACGGGCATGAGAATCTGCGTTAGGGACGGCTATGTCATAGACCCGGCAAGCAATTACGAAGGGGTAGGCACGATCTGGATCGAAAATGGCGCAATAGCGTACGTGGAAACGGAAAACGGCGTTTCCGGCGCAAAGCCGCTTTGGGCAGGCTCAGGCGGGCACAGGGTGATAAACGCGAAAGGCAAGTGGGTGATGCCGGGGCTCGTTGACTTGCACGTACACCTGCGGGAGCCGGGGTTTGCGTACAAAGAGGACATAGCCAGCGGCTGCAGGGCCGCCAAGAAAGGCGGGTTCACAAAAATCTGCTGCATGCCGAACACAAACCCTGTGACGGACTGCCGGGAGGTCGTCTCATACATAAGGGAAAGGGCGGCCGAAGTGGATGGGATTGAGGTTTTCGTCGTCGGGGCAGCCACGAAAGGGCAAATGGGCACGGAGCTGGCCGATATCGAAGGAATGGCTGAGGCAGGCATACGGGCAGTAAGCGAAGACGGAAAAAGCGTGATGAATTCAAGGCTGATGAGGGACGCCATGGCAAAGGCCAAGGAGCTCGGCTTGCCTTTTTTTTCTCACGCAGAAGACGAAAGCCTCGCCGGAACGCCGATAGGCGAAGAGCTGATAGTGGCGAGGGACATCTTGCTTGCCGGGGAGACAGGGTGCAGGCTGCACCTGTGCCATGTCAGCACTGCCGGCAGCGTGAGGCTCATCAGGATGGCAAAAGAGGGCGGGGCGGACATTACAGCGGAAACGGCGCCCCATTATTTTACCTTGGACGAAAGCGGCACGTGCGAAAACCCGAACAGGAAGATGAACCCCCCTTTGAGGAGCGCAAGAGACGTAGCAGCAATCAGAAGCGCCTTAAAGGACGGCACGATAGATGCGATAGCGACCGACCATGCCCCCCATGCGAGGCATGAAAAGGAGGCAGGGTTCGCAGACGCGCCATACGGAGTGATCGGTTTGGAAACCAGCTTTGCGGTAAGCTACACGATGCTTGTGAGGACCGGCATACTGACGCCCATCGAGCTTGTCAGCAAGATGAGCAGCGCGCCTGCGGAAATACTCGGTGAAGCGCCACCGTCACTGTCGGCAGGGGCGCCGGCAGGCATCGTAATTGCCGACGTGGAAGAGGAATACGTGATATGCAGCGAGGAGTTCGCGTCGAAGAGCGCAAATTCGCCGTTTTCGGGGATGCGCGCCTTCGGGCGACCGGCTTTGTTGAGCGAGTTTTGGGGGTGAGCGGCAGGGATGATTGACAGGTTGATTGATAAGATAGAAAAGACGGGCAACCCTTCCGTAGTCGGGCTTGACCCCGTATACGAGATGATCCCGGCGAACATTAGAAAAGAAATGCTCGATTCCTACGGCAAGACCCCAAAAGCCGTGGCAGAGATGTTCATTGCGTTCAACAAAGGGCTGATAGGCGCCCTTTGCGACATCGCCCCGGCAGTCAAGCCTCAGATAGCCATGTACGAGAAATACGGGCTCGAAGGGGTACGGGCGTACATTGAAACGGCAAGCTACGCAAAGGAAAAAGGCATGGTCGTCATCGGGGACCTCAAGCGTGGGGACATCGCGACCACGGCTGCCGCATATGCGGCGCATATAGGAGGGGTGACGGTAGAAGGCGAGGCGTTCGACCTGTGGAACGAGGACGCTGTGACGCTGAACCCATACATGGGGTTTGACGGCATAGAACCTTTTATAAAGCCGTGCAACGACCTGGACAAGGGAATTTTTGTCTTGGTCAAGACCAGCAACCCGTCGAGCGCGGACGTTCAGGACATCGAGGCGCCGGGCGGGCCGCTTTTCGAAAGAGTTGCGGCGCTAGTGGCCGAATGGGGTAAGCTTGCTATGGGGGGCAAGGGGTACAGCAGGGTTGGCGCCGTCGTTGGCGCAACGTACAAAGAGCAGGGCGAGAAGCTGCGAAAAATGATGCCCAGCACTTTTTTCCTAGTGCCGGGATACGGTGCCCAAGGCGGCAAAGGTTCAGACATCAAAGGCTTTTTCGGGCCGGACGGAAGAGGCTGCATTGTGAACTCGTCGAGGGGGATAATAGCTGCGTACAAAAACGACCGCAAATACAGCGATGCTGATTTCGCAGACGCAGCCAGAAACGCGGCGCTTAAGATGAAAGGCGACATAGCAGGGTGACCAATGTGACAAATGTGCAGCAGGACCTTAGAATCGTAACGGGAACTGTAGCAAGCAACGCCGAGATAGCGGAATCTGTCTACGAGATGGCAGTTTCAGCCGAGGGCATGGAGGATTTCGTTCCTGGCCAGTTCATCAACGTATACCTTGACGACAAAAGCATGCTGCTGCCTAGGCCAATCAGCATATGCGAAAGCTCAAGAGGCGGTGTAACGATCGTATACAAAACGGTCGGAAAAGGGACTGTGCGCCTGTCCGAGTACCACAGGGGAGAACCGATAAGAGTCAGCACGCCATTGGGCAACGGGTACAGCATCAAAGAAGGCTGCGCTGGCCGAAGCGCCGCGCTGGTGGCCGGAGGGATGGGGGTGCCGCCCATGGTAGGGCTCGCCAAGGCACTGAAAGGAAAGGGCGCCTGCGTGGACGTTTTCTTAGGCTTCCAAGCCGGGGCGTTTCTGGCAGGCAGGTTTGGGGCGTCTGCGCAAAACGTGTTCGTTTCCACAGACGACGGAAGCTGCGGGTTTCACGGGAACGTGGTGGAGCTGCTGAAAAGCAAGGGCTGCGCCTACGACGAGTACTTCTCCTGCGGCCCAAGGGCGATGCTCAAGGCGCTGAGCGAATACGCGGCCCAAAAAGGGCGAAGCGCGCAAGTTTCGATGGAAGAGAGGATGGGGTGCGGCTACGGTGCATGCGTCGGGTGCTCCTGCAGGGTCATGGAGGGCGGCAGGGCTGTCATGAAGAGAGCATGCAAGGACGGGCCGGTGTTTTTTGGAAAGGACGTGGTATGGGGTTGAGCAAAATCCACATGGGCGTAAATATAGCGGGCATAGAGCTGAGGAACCCGGTGGCTACGGCGTCGGGCACCTTTTCGTTCCGTGACAGCGGCAGGTTCTACGACGTGTCGCTCCTGGGGGCAGTCACCACAAAAGGGGTTTCGGCTGAGCCTTGGGAGGGCAACGAGACGCCGAGGATCGCCGAAAGCTACGGGGGGATGATCAATTCTGTCGGGCTCGAAAACCCCGGTGCCTGCTGGTACATTGAGGAGGAGCTGCCTGTCCTCAAGGCTTTTGGCGTACCGGTGATCGCAAACGCTGTGGGCAAGAGCGTCACAGAGTACTGCAGGGTGGTGGAAATGCTGGGCGACTCTGACGTGTCCATGATCGAGGTGAACATATCGTGCCCGAACGTCAAGCAGGGCGGGATTGGGTTTGGCGCTGACGCCCGGACAGCTGCGGAATTGACAAGGGAAGTCAGAAAAATTGCGCGGAAGCCGTTGATCTTGAAGCTTACTCCAAACGTGACAGACATCTGCGAGATAGCAAAAGCGGTGGAATGCGAAGGGGCGGACTGCATATCGCTCATCAACACGCTGCTGGCCATGAGGATAGACGCAGCAGCTAGGAAGCCTGTGCTGGCGAACGTGTTCGGAGGGCTTTCCGGGCCGGCAGTCAAACCAGTGGCGCTCCGCATGGTTTACCAGGTCAGGAGGGCCGTGAGCCTGCCGATAATAGGCATGGGCGGCATAATGTCGGGCGAGGACGCGGCAGAGTTCCTTATGGCGGGGGCCGACGCCGT
>WRJV01000233.1 GCA_009778415.1 Clostridiales bacterium
GAGTTCATGGGAAAGAGCTACGCAGTGGAGGAGCTGACAGAGCGCTCCTTTGACAAGCGTATCGACATAGCCCTGTTTTCCGCCGGCGGCGCAGTCAGCAAAAGATACGCCCCGATCGCAGCCAGTAGCGGGGCGGTAGTCGTTGACAACAGCAGCGCGTGGCGGATGGACGAAAGCGTCCCACTCGTGGTGCCGGAAGTGAACCCCGGCGACATACAGTGGAACAAAGGCATCATAGCAAACCCGAACTGCTCCACGATCCAAGCCGTGGTAGCGCTGAAGCCCCTCTACGACAGGTACGGGATCAAGCGGGTCGTGTTTTCGACTTACCAAGCCGTGTCCGGGTCTGGCGTCAAAGGCATTGCAGACCTTGAAAACGGCCTTGCAGGAAGCGGCGAAACCGTTGCCTACCCCCACCCGATCGCCGGCAACTGCCTTCCGCACATAGACGTTTTCCTCGAAAACGGGTACACCAAGGAAGAAATGAAGATGGTAAACGAGACCCGCAAGATACTGGGTGACGGCAGCATTGCAATAACTGCGACTACGGTAAGGGTCCCGGTCTTCAACTCCCACAGCGAATCGCTGAACGTGGAGCTGAAAACCCCGTTTGACATTGAAGACATCAAAGCCCTTCTGGCGTCTTCGCCGGGGGTCGTGCTGCAAGACGACCCGGAAAACAGCGTCTACCCGCTGGCCAGGGACGCCTCGGGCCGCGATGAAGTGTTCGTAGGCAGGGTGCGGCGCGACTTTTCAGTAGAAAACGGCGTCAACCTCTGGGTAGTCGCGGACAACGTGAGGAAAGGCGCTGCGACCAACGCCGTGCAGATAGCAGAGCTTCTGATAGAGCAGCCGCACGGTTGAGGAAAAGCAAGGCGCCGGATGATTCCCGATGGGGCAAAAAAATCCGCAGTAGCGCAATGCGCGGCTGCGGACAATTTTATTTTGCTGCTGTTTATTTTGCTGCTTTAGCTTTAGTCTTGTCTTCTGAAGCGACTATTTCCCTGCCATCGTAATAATTGCAGTTCGGGCAAACTCTGTGCGGAAGCTTCGGCTCGTGGCATTGCGGGCAAATTGACAAAGCCGGCAGGGTTTTTCTCATGTTCGGCGCCCTTCTCATGTCTCTTTTCGAGCTTGATGTCCTTCTCTTTGGGACTGCCATATTCTACACCTCCTTTTGCTCGTTTTAATTTGAATTCCAACTGAAATGCAACTCTTAAATTATATATGCTGTTGGCATGGTTGTCAAATGTTATTTTCGCAATTTTATATCTTGTTCTTTATGATCTCGTAAGTGTCCCTCGCAATCATCAGCTCCTCGTTGGTCGGGATCAGCAATATTTTGACCTTTGAGTCGTCGCGGGATATGATCATCTCTTTCCCGCGGACCTTGTTCTTCACCAAGTCGAGCTTTATCCCCAGGTTGCCCAGGTCGTTGCAGATGATGTCCCTCATCGAAATGTCGTTCTCGCCCACGCCAGCCGTGAACACTATCGCGTCGACGCCGTTCATCTCAGCGATGTAGCCGCCGATGTAGAACCTGACCCTGTGCGCGAATATCTTAAGCGCAAGGAGCGCCCTTTCGTTGCCCTCTTCCGCAGCAAGGCCGATGTCCCGGAAATCGCTGGAAATCCCTGATATGCCCAGCACCCCGGACTTTTTGTTCAAGATGTCGTTGAGTTCACTGGAGGAAAGCCCCTCCTTCTCCATGATGTAATTCACTATCGCCGAATCAATGTCGCCCGAACGAGTGCCCATGACGAGCCCTTCGAGGGGGGTGAAGCCCATGGAGGTGTCGATGCACTTGCCCCGCTTGATCGCCGCCATTGAAGCGCCGTTCCCCAAGTGGCAGGTGATTATCTTCAGGTCGTCGATGTTCACGTTCAAGATGTCCGCAGCCCTCTCGGCCACGTATTTGTGGCTGGTGCCGTGGAAACCGTACCTGCGTATGCCGTATTTTTTGTAGTACTCGTAGGGGAGCGCGTAAATGTAGGACTCCGACGGCATCGTCTGATGGAACGCCGTGTCGAACACCGCTATCATGGGGGTGTCGGGCATGAGCTCGCGGCAGGCGCTGATCCCCAAGAGGTTTGGCGGGTTGTGGAGAGGCGCCAGGTCGCTGCACTCTTCGAGAGCCTGGATTACGTCTTTTGTAATCAAAACAGAGCTTGCGTATTTTTCGCCGGCGTGCACAACCCTGTGTCCGACCCCTCCGATCTCGCTCATCGACTTGAGCACACCGTGCTCTTCGTGGACAAGGGCGTCGAGCACGTGCCCAATGGCGTCTTTATGGTCTTTCATCGGAGTAGTGAGCTTGAACTTTTCTTCGCCTCCGATTTTTTCATGAGTGATGATAGAGCCCTCGATCCCGATCCTCTCGACGAGGCCCTTTGCCAACAGGTGCTCGCCGGTCATGTCAAGGACCTGATACTTCAAAGAAGAGCTGCCGCAATTGATTACCAGTACTTTCATTCCTGTTTCCCTCCGTTTTAATACTAATTTTACTAAAAGCTTCACCTTTAATTATAATGCTATCGCCAATATTTTCAAGCTTTTTGTCAAAATTTATGGTATGGCGCGATGACAAAATCGCTTCTCGCGTTGATGTCGTTGCCTGAGATCAAATTGTAGACGTCGGATGCAAGAATGTCGTACTTCAACAGCTTCAGCATTTCATCACCGGCAGGCACCTGCTTGTTTATGTTCGTTACGACCGGGATCTGCGGGCCGGCCGCAGCGATCCTCCGCAGCAGCGCCGCGCCTTCTCCGTTAAAGGCAAGCACCCTGGCATAGTTCAGGCGCTTGTCGAGCACCTCTAGAAAATCGCTGGCCTTTAAGCCAAGCAGCGTATGGATGAGCAGCCTTTGTATCCTGGTCTGCGTGTAGCGTTTTGACTTTGTTTCCGAGATCAGGCTTTCTAGGCTGCTTGTGCGCCTCGCGATTTTCTTCAGCCTGCTGCCCAGCCCCTCGCCTGCAGAGAATATTTCGTCAAGGCTTTCGCTTGTTTCTGTTAAAATTTTAAACAAAATCAATGGGAAAATACTATTAAGTTTTTTATTAAAATCTAAATTAAGTTTTTTTACGTTATGCAGGCATTCATCAGGGAGAAATTCCGCAGCGGCATCCAAATCTGCATGCGGACTCAGAAAACCCCTTATGGAGGCGGCGCTTGAGAACTCGCCCCCCGGCGTCCGGGCATTGTAGCCTTGGCCTTTCCTCTTCACCGTGAACGGCGCCATCTTGCTGCCTGAAAGAGCCATCTGCTTCAAGTACTCCACTGCAAGGATGTTGTTCGGGCTGCCGAGCAGCTCCGCCGTCTCCTCTCCTGCCGCCTGGCGCACCGCCTCTGCCCTTGCCTTTGGGAACGAAACGCCTTTCCCCAAACTGCTCCTGATGTTTTCCCTAAACTGGTCGTCTTCGCTCAAGAGGGCTTCTGCCGCTTCGGACAGTTTGGCAAGGTCGCCGGATTCGCTTCCAAAAGATACGGCGTCCACGCAGGCCAGGCCGTCCAGTATCTGTACGGCGCCCTTAGCGAAGTACTCGGCATTGTTGCAGGCGTAAGCGAACGGCATCTCAAGAACCAGGTCGACGCCGCAGTCCACCGCTATTTTCGCCCTGTCCCACTTGTCAAAAAAAGCCACGTCGCCGCGCTGGGTGAAATTGCCGCTCATCACTGCAACGCAAACGCCTGCCCCGGACATTTCTTTCGACTCTGCGAGATGGTATAGGTGCCCCTTGTGAAAAGGGTTGTATTCAGCTATGATGCCTAAGACTTTCATGGTTTCATGTTTGCCTTAAATGTCGCCCTCCAGCTTCGTCCTGTACGCCATTTCCTTAATTTCGTTGCGGTTGTCTGTCAGCGTTGCGTTTATCGACTCAAAAGTCGATTCAAGGTTGTTGAACATGTCCCCGAAATACTGGGCGTTCAAATGGTCCATCTTTTCCTGGAAATTGTAGAGTATGCTGTCTATGTAGTCAAAAGTGCTCATCTTCAGGTGCTTCACGTTCGACTCGGCGATTTTCAGTATTTCGTCTGCCCTTATCTTCGCTTTGACGATTATTTCGTCGTTCTCAATGAGCGTCTCGGCCTGCCTCTGCGCGTCCCGAAGGACGGTTTCGTATTCCCTCTTGGCTTCGTCTAAAATTCGCTGCCTTTCGTTTTTTATCCATTGCGCCTGCTGGATTTCATCCGGCAGCTCAATCCTGATCTCCTTGACGATCTCTAAAATCTCCCCTGCGTCAACCATTATTTTCCCCGTGAGAGGGAAACCTGACGCCGTGTCAATGATTTCTTCAAGTTCATCCAGCAATTCTAATACTTTCATTCGGTAAACATCCCCCTTTTTTGATTCATCATGTTTAGTATCTTGTCCGGCACAAGCCCATTTATGTTTCCGCCGAGCTGGTGTACCTCCCTAATCAAGTTGGAGCTTATAAAGGAGTATCTCGGGTTTGTCATCAAAAAAACGGTCTCGACGTTGTTGTTGAAAAGCCTTGCGTTCATTTGAGCCATCTGGATTTCGTATTCAAAATCGGTTATGGCCCTAAGCCCCCTGACGACCACGTCGAAATAGTTTTCGTTGACGTACTCTGCTAGCAGCCCCTCAAACCCGGCGACTTCCACGTTGCCTAGGTGGCTTGTAGCAATTCCGATCATCGCTATCCTCTCACTAATAGAAAAAAACGGCGTCTTTGATGGGTTTGCGATCACGCCTATGACGAGTTTGTCGTACTGCCTTGCAGCCCTGTCTATGATGTCCAGGTGCCCGTTGGTGATGGGGTCGAAAGAACCCGCATATAAGGCTTTTTTTTCCATTTATTGGCCCTCCATTGATACTTGTCTGAACAGATGAAATAATCTTAACACACTCCGCTGATTAATTCAACCATATATGGATATTAGGACCCTGCCGTATTTTTTCCCCTTGATCATGCCAAACCCTGAAAACCCGTCGGGCAAGTCCTCGCCCCCCTCGTGTTCGCAGACAATTATGCCGCCCTTGCTCAGCGCGCCCTGTTCGTCGATGAACTTAAGGCAGGCGTCCATCAGCCCGTTTTTGTAGGGCGGGTCCAAAAATACCACGTCGGCTTTTTCCGGGATGCCCGCCAGCGCCTTCTCGTAACTGGCTGCAATGACCGCGCTTTGCCCGCCGGCGCCGCACAGGCTGATGTTCGATTTCGTAAGCGCGACGGCTTCCCTGGAAACGTCCACGAAGTAGCACTTCTTTGCGCCCCTGCTCAAGGCTTCAAGCCCCAGGTTTCCGGTCCCGGAAAACAGGTCAATGACCACACTGCCGGCAAGGTGCCCGTCGATCATTGAAAACATCGCCCCCTTGACCTTGTCTGCGGTCGGGCGTATCGAGTCGCCGTTCGGGGAACAGAGCTTCCTCCCTTTGTACTTTCCAGCTATTATCCGCATATGGCAGCCTCTCAAAGCGTCAAATCAAACTGTTTCTGTATTTTTTCCTTCAGCAGGCGGTGCCCGGGCAAGGAAAGGTCGCTGTCCTCCGCAAGCAGCCTCCTCGCCTCTTCCCTGACAGTTTCGAGTATGCCCGCGTGCTTGAGCAGGTTTGCTATCCTCAGGTCAGGAAGCCCGTGCTGCCTGACGCCGAAGAATTCGCCGGGCCCCCGGAGCGCAAGGTCCATTTCCGCTATTTCAAACCCGTCCTGCGTCCTCGCCATCGCCTGCGCCCTTTCCGCAGCCAGCACAGTTTCGTTTTCAGTCACAAGGATGCAATAGGACTTTTCGCTCCCCCTGCCGACCCTGCCACGCAGCTGGTGAAGCTGCGCAAGGCCGAACCTTTCTGCGTTTTCAATGAGCATCACAGTCGCGTTGGGGACGTTGATGCCCACCTCGACGACGACTGTGGACACGAGCACGTCTATGTCGCCGCCGTAGAACTGCCTCATCACGCTGTCCTTTTCAACCTGCTTCATGTCCCCGTGGAGCAGGGCTACGCTGTAGCCCGAAAACTGCTTTTTCAGTTCCATGCAGATGCTCTCGGCGGAACGCGCGTCGATCGCCTCCGAATCGTCTATGAGCGGCGCGACGACGTAAGCCTGCCTGCCCGACGCAACCTCGCGCCTCAAAAGGCCGTATGCGTCGCCTCTCATGCTACTGTCCATCGGCAGCGTCGTTGTTTTTTGCCTGCCCGGCGGCAGCTCGTCTATTGCGGATATGTCCAAATCACCGTAGATTATCATCGCCAGCGTCCTGGGTATTGGCGTGGCCGACATGACGAGCACGTCGGGGCTATCCCCCTTTTGCGTCAGCTTCATCCGTTGGTTCACGCCGAAGCGGTGCTGCTCGTCTGTTATCACAAGCCCTAAGTTCTTGAACTTGACGCCGGGCTGGATTATGGCGTGCGTACCGATCAGTATGTCCGTCTCCCCTTCTTCAAGCGCTTTCAGCGTTTCTTTTTTCTCTTTTGCGCCCATGCTCCCCAGGAGGAGCGAGACCTTCGCCCCAAAAGCCGAAAAACTGCCCTTAAGCGCACTGTAGTGCTGGCTTGCCAGCAATTCAGTGGGCGCCATCAACACCCCTTGGTACCCGCTCATGCACGCCTTGAACAGCGCAATTGCAGCGACTGCCGTCTTGCCGCAGCCCACGTCGCCCTGCACCAGCCTGTTCATTGCCTTCGGCGACTCCATGTCCCTGATTATCTCGCCCACGACCCTTTCCTGTGCGCCGGTCAGCCTGTAGGGCAGGGCCGCCACGTACCTTTCAATGTCTGCGCCTTTTGAAAACTCGATGCCGCCGCTTGCGCTGCCTGATGGCTTGACGTACAGCAAACCCGTCTGCAGGAAAAAGAGTTCGTCGAAGACGAGCCGGTACCTTGCCTCTTTCAGTTTCTGGCCGTCTTTTGGGAAATGTATGTTTTCCAGCGCATGCTGTATGCCGCAGAGGCGGTTCCTGCCGATGATGTCTGCCGGCAGGTATTCGTCCGCTTCGGCGGCGAATGCCGCAGCTGCCCTCTGCCATTTCCTCATGTCAAGCTGGGAAACCCCGGCAGTCAGCGGGTATACCGGGACTATGCCGTTTTCGGCGGGCCCGCCTACAGCCGTAAACTCCGGGTGGGCCATCTGCAGCTTGCCGCCGTCCGCTGTCGCCTTCCCGTAAAAGAAGTATTCCACGCCCTGGGTGAACGAGCCGGTCAAGTAGCTTGCATTAAAAAAAACGACTTCCAATGAAGCGGTCCCGTCGCTCACCAGAAGCCGCAGAACGCTTTTCCTGCGGTAGGGGCTGTAGCTGCTGGAAGATTTCGCCACTGTGGCCCTGATCAAAGAAAACTGCCCCAGAGGCAATTCTGCGATCTTCGTGGCGCTCCGCCTGTCCTGGTATTCCCTCGGATAGAAATAAAAAAAATCTTCAATCCGCTCTATGCCCAGCTTTTTCAGCGATTCAGCCTTCTTCTTGCCAACCCCCTTAATGTCGGTGACCGGCCCGCCCATGCCCATTACTTTATCACCTCGATGTTCCTTCGGGTCATCTGCTGCTTCGAAATCATGCCCGTGACCACGATCGCGACGCTGTTGAGCTCAAGCCCGGTCAGTTCCTTGGTCCTGGTGTAGATGCCTTCGATGAGCTTGTCCGTCACCATGCCGATGCTGGTGCCAAAGCGAATCACCACGTAAATACGAAGGTCTAGGCCCTTCGCCCCCATGGTGATGTCCATGGTGCCTATGGCGTCGAGCCCGCCGCGTTTTTGCGCCAGCCCTGCAAGCTTCCCCTTGTAGTTCGAAATCATCACCTTGCCGCTGAACTGCAGGACGGCTTCAAGCACTATCCTGCCTATTATGTTTTTTGAAAAAGATATGCTCCCGGTGGGAGTTTCAACCCTGTATATCAAACCTGCCCGCCCCTCTCAGACAAAACGCGCTGACCATGCGGTAAAAAAATAAGACCAAGATTGGTTACCTGGCCTCATCCGGCTTTAGATTGCGCTCTCGACATTCCTTGCTTTCCTGTCCTTTTGGACCTTCCTGCTTGTACGAATGCAGCTAGTGCATAGCTTTGCCCTTCTTGTTGTACCGTTTTCCTCGGTAACCTTGACTGTCTGAATGTTCGCATTCCATTTTCTCCTAGTATGCCTGTTGGAATGTGACACGTTGTTCCCAGAAACCTGGCCTTTCCCGCACACTTCGCATCTTCTCGACATGGCGCACCTCCTTCTATCCGATCGGCTTTCGCTGTTTATTTGCTTTTTTCGTGTCGATTCAAGCACGATAAATATTGTACCATAAGAATGGGCAGGAATACAAGTGTTTTTTTGTTTTCGAGAAAATGAAAATTTAGCCTTCCTGCTCTGCATTGAGTAAATCATATGTACGCAGCACAGCATATTTTTGATCGTAAATTTTTGCAAGAATCGATCTGTGATCGTCGATCAGCATATGCGCTGTACCGTTTTCTATAACAACAGCACCATCCATAATGTTTTTTAAAAAA
>WRJV01000234.1 GCA_009778415.1 Clostridiales bacterium
CTTTCTGAGCTTCGTGCCCGGTTGTCTTCACAAGCCTGTTCAGCCCGTCGTAGGAGTGTGCGAGGCTGAATCCGTCCTGCCCCCCTGCGCCGCTCCTGAATTCAGTCAGGACGTTGCCGTTCGGGTCGTAGCTGTACTTGTGCTCCACCGAATGGTTTGTCTTCTGGTCCGGGTGCTCTGCGTACTGCCTGCGCAGCTGGCCGTTAGCGTCGTGCGTGTAGGTTTCTTTCCACCCGTTGGGGTAGCCCATGCCCACAAGGCGGGCCGGTTTGTTTGCGACACCAAAATCATTTTATCATATGAGGCGTTTTTGGAGAGCGTCGGCGAAATCGGTTGATACTCCCCAAAAACTGTTGTTTTGTGCGCCAGTTTTGGAACAGAAACACTTAATTCTGGGCATGATGTCAGGTTTAGCACGTTGAACAAAAGATGATATCATGGCTCGCGTACAACTGCTGTTATCAACACCGCGCAAACACCGTTGTTGAGACCACTCAATCAATATATTTACAGTCAAGGAGTTTTGCTGACCCAATTATGTGCGAACCTGTTTGAATATTTAGCTTCATTCCTATTGTAATTAAATGCTTAATCATAGTAAATACTTCACCTTCTACTGTTTCAAATTTTACATCTACAGGATATATCTGCCCATATTGATATTCATCATAGTTGCTTTTGATTGTTCCAGAAAACAGAAATCCTTCCCCAAAGTTGAATGCTGGCAGTAAAGGATATTGCCTTCCCGAATAGCTTTGATTTGGTGCTGAACGGCTTGTTCGAGCGTTCAAACGCAAGCAATCGCAGGTGATGGTGTTCAGAAGCTTTGATGGTTTGGATTTCTTGTGCCGATCCCTTGGCACAGTCGCCTCGCTGCATGCCAAAGGAGAAAATCTTTATGGAAGCGTATCTTCAATATTCAGCATGTCGTCAACATCTGGCGGCAAATACCCATAGTCATTAAATAATTAGTCTCAATATTGTTTCGTTTTCATTGCTTTCGTGTCGATCGCTGCACTGTGTCTTGCTGCGCCGTCTTCGGTTGGGTGTGAATAGTAACGCCATAGTTACGAACGGGGAGCACCAAGTAGCAAGCAGCTGAGCTTTCTGTGCGCCTCGCCCACGCTTTTTCGACATTGCAAATTTCCGCAGCCACAAAAGGGGCAGCCTTTGACGAGCTGCCCCAACGTGGCATTGATGTTTTCTCCAAGCCCCTCTCCCTCTGAGTTTTCACACCTGTTAAGCCAAGCGTTCCTGTGCTCAGAGCATGGACTTTGTCCTATTGACTGCGGTTCAAACGGTTTTGGGGCGATTTGTATGCTGTATCACTTTTGGCATCATGGATTATGCCATAGTCCGCTACTAGTCCCTGTTTAAATTTTATTTCTCACATCACATGGGTCAGTTATATTTCCTTATAATCATAAATATGTGGATTTTTCAAGAAAGCATCTACAGAAATTGCGTCATTGGTATCAAATTCATATTCTACCTTACCATTAACGTTTAGTCTCAAATTGCAAAATCCGTATGGCCATGCCATTACACATTCCCATAAATACTCACTTGATTCACTATTACTACTTGCATGACCCCATTCCCTGCGAATCATTGTCTTCGAGCCGTCGTGATTTTTTGCCACCATAGTCCTGCTATGTTCGTCTTTAATATTATCATAGATGTATACTTCGATACTGCCACCAATCAAGTCCCTAATTCGAATCGTTCCAATGCCAGAAACATACAAGTTTTTATTATCATGGTTTGGGTAGAAGCTTTTATCGTGCTTCCAATGCTGATCTAAATTAATGGTTGCTCCCCAAATTGAAAACTCAAAGCAGTCAGGCAAAATCTTTCTGCAGTAGAAATCAACAATTTCGGCCTCAGTAAAATCAATTCTGTTAAAATTTTCTTTTGTTAAATCAATTAGATACCGCATAGCTACTCCTTAATTCTTTTTTAGTATAATTTCCATAACTGTTCCCTGTATCTCTTCCCCTGTAGTTTTATAGCCTTGGGCAGCGTTTACGGCTTGTCCTTTGGAAACAAATGAATATCCAGCTGAATTTAATTCCACTTCTGTCATTTTGTATACCATATTGAATGCTGGATTAGACATCCCTCCCGTAATCTCTAAGGTTCCTCCTTTTTGTAGAGCTCTTGACACTTCTGAAGTTAGTACATCATATCCATACGGGTTTTGCATAATGATCTTGCTTTGACTTCCTGTTGCAATGTTGCTTAAGTTTGTAACATTACCCATATTAACGCCTGGAACTGCTGGATTAATGTCAATGTTATATGCTCCTTCGAGTGGCCTTTGGCCTGCACCAATATTTAAGGTACCGTTCTTTGTGGCAGGAGTTTCAAGATACTTAGCCGTACCCCCAGCAACAACTTCCTTCGCAATATCGGCTCCGAAATACCTTATTACGCTGTACCCAGCACTTTTTATCGCTTCAATCACAGCCGCGTCCGATGAAGTAACAACCAGAGCGGTGTCGGCAGTAACGGAGGCTTCTGTGCATGCTGCTAATGCGAAATACCCCACAGCGGTGACCCCGTAATAAAGAACCGCAGCTCCAGCCGTAATTTTCATCGCCAGCATCGTGCCTTCTTCTGTTATGTTGTCCCCGCCGATTCGGGCGCTGAGCGCCTCAATGCTGGCTGGCAGCGGCTGTGGGTTCGTCGTTGGTGGTTTTGCCGCCGGCGTTTCCGCCACTGGCGGCTTAGTCACTGGCGTCGTGAGGCCCCACATAGCCTTGTGCGCGATTTTTATTGCCAGTGTAGGGCAGTAAGCCGCCAAACTACTGTTCGGGCAAATTTGAGGCGCTTTTGGAGAGCACCGGCAAAATCAGGCTGACACTCTCCAAAAGCTGTTGTTTTGTGTGCCAGTTTCGGGACAGAAACACTCAATTCTCGGCAAGATGTGGAATTTAGGAACTGTCAAACAATAACTTGACTATTTTCCCGGCGCAGAATCTTGTAATTCCAAGATTCACATGGGGCAATTCTGACGATGTTGATTGACGCAAAGTCTTCATCCGACACTTTTTTCGCAAGCTCGTATTCTGTGTCGTCACGGACGCATATCACTTCAAAGCCTGTCGTTGTGCGAGTTGACCCAATCAAATCAACAGCGGCCTGAACGTCAACCAACGGCTTGCCCTGCCAGTTTTTCGTGATGTAGCAGAACAAGCGGTGCTCCACCTTGTTCCATTTTGAGGCGCCTCGAGGAAAATGCGACACTTCAACCTCCAGGCCTGTCCGGTCCACAAACTGCTGCAGCTGGTATTTCCACATTCTGGCCCTGTTGCCGTTGCTGCCACCGCAATCGCAATTTATGTAAACCTTTGTCTTGCCCGGAAACGTGCGCTTTCCAACAGTTTCCCACCACCGCGATATGCTTTCGACCGCGAACTCGCTGGTGTCGTGGCTTGTCCCGACGTTTACAAACCCGACGTTGCAGTTGACGATGCAAACTCCGTACGGCGCGATTTTGCCGAGCTCTTTGATGGGGAAGTCGTGGTCAAGCACTTTCCTTGGGTTCTTTTTGCTGCGGTACTCTTGCCCGCCGTTTTTGAAATTGCCGATGTTCTCTTTCTTTTTCGTGTCCACGGAAATAACAGGGTCGCCAGCTATGATGTACCCCAAGGCTGTGCTGTTTATGTGCTCAAACTGCGCGTTCCTGTCGGGGTGCGGTTCCCCAACCTGCAGCATTTTTTTGTTCGCCTGCTTGCTGTACCCCATGGATTCGAGTATTTTACCGACGGTTTCATGGCTTATGCCGACTCCCTGAGTTTCCAGCTCGCCTTGGATTTTGCGCAGGCTTTCCGTTGTGTACGACAAAACACGTTCCGGGTTTCCATAAGTTGAGCCGTCAATCAGCTTTCGCACCCTGTCTTCTATGTCAGGGTATTTTTCTTCGACGCGGTTGCGGCCGCCGCCGATTTTGCGAACTCTCCCGTCCAGCGCCGCACCGCTTTTCAGTTCGTCTATCCCGCGTTTGACGGTGTTGCGGGAAGCGCCGGAAATCCGAACGACCTCAGCAATCCCCCCTCGGCCGTACGCCAGAGCCTCGCTTGCGAGAAACATGCGTTTTTGAATCTCGTTCAGGTGCGGCATCATCATCAGTATCCGTTCTTCCATAATGCTTCTACCTCGTTTCTTCGGTAAAAACACTATATACTAATTTGCTTAAATAGTCAAGTTAATTTTTGACAAAGCCTTAGACCATCTGCCACGAAAAGTGAACCCACCGGTCGAAAATAGTACAAGATAAAGGGGCTGTTGAAATATTCAATTTCGGCAGCCCCTGGCATTAATTGAATAACAACAGACAAGGCGCCCCCTTTTAAGAATTCTATATTTCTAGTTTCTAGTTTCTTTTGCGAAAAACCTTGACTTTTTTCATTGGCCGCGATATACTAGGCGTAGTATATCCGAATCAAAATCGAAAAACAAGGAGGCAAAATTATGGGCACAGCAGCCACAAGGGCAAAACAGAAATGGAACGAGGGGCACTATACTGTTGTAAGAGCCGCTATGGATCCGGAATTGGCAGCCGGCCTGAAGAAACGCTGCAAAGACGAAGGCGTGTCAGTGGCCAGCGTAATAACGGGGCTTGTTATGGGGCATCTGGGCACAGAGGCTCCGCCCCCCAAAGGGAAGCCGCCCAAAAAAGCCCCGGGCAGCAGGGGGCAGCGAAACAGGGAGCTTTGGAGGCACATTGTCGCAATCGAAGAAATATGCGGCAGCGAAGAAGAATACATGTGCAACATACCCGAGAACCTCCAAGGCAGCATCAGGTACGAGAATGCTGAAAACAGCGTGGAGCGCATGCTTTCAGCCATCGAGGAGCTCAAGGAAGCTTACCCGGAAGGGGGGAGGTAGGCGCATGTGCATAGTTCCAACCCCAGGCAAGATTTCAGAAGGCCGGCTTGAAACGCGCAGCGGCCAGCTGCTGTTCCCGATGGGCATCGAGGCCTGCATCCCGGAGGACGACATGGTGCGGTTCTTCGCAAGGGAATTCGAAAACTTGGACTACTCGGGGCTTTACAAGGCCCGGAACTGCCTGGTTGGCCGTTCCGGCCCGGGCAGGCCGCCGACGGACCCCAAGGCCATTTTCCAAGTATGCTCGTTCGGGTACGCCAACGACCTGTACTCTACCAGAAAGATTGAGGAGGCCTGCTTGAAACGGATCGACTTCATGTGGCTTTTGGACGGCGAGCCCGCGCCTGGCCACACCACGACCTCCAACTTCAGGCCGAGCGAGTGCAAGGAAGCGACAGGGGCCTGTTCTACCAGCTCGCCCTCTATTTGGAGGGAGCCGGCGCGACGGGCCACGAGGTTGGCATGGCAGGCGGCACCAAAATCGAGAGCTTCGCAGGCAGGCACACTTTCGTTTGGAGGGGGGCGGTGGAGAAAAACTTGGCGAAACTGGTTGAAAAGGCCGCCGCTGCATTCAAGCGCCTCGGGATCGGGGGCGAAGCCTCAACAGGCAGCCTGGGAAGCGCCATAGGCGGCATGAAGGCGAAGATGGCCGAGCTTGGGGTTGTGCCCGCGCACGGCAGGGGAAGCCGCAAAACGCAGCTCCAGCGCGACTGCGAGGAGCTTGAGGGCATCCTTGAGAGGTGGCTGAAATACGAAAGCCAGCTCCTCACCATGGGGCCCGGCTGCAACAGCTATTCCAAGACGGACCCGGACGCCACTTTCATGCGCATGAAAGACGACCATATGCGCAACGGCCAGCTCAAGCCCGGCTACAACGTCCAGATATGCGTCAACTCCGAGTTCATAACCGGCATAGGCGTTTACGCCGGCCGGAGCGACGTGAACACGTTTGAGCCTTTCGTCAGCGCCTTGGCTGAGAAGCACGGGCAAAAGTACGAAGCCGCTTCGGCTGACGCCGGCTACGAGAGCCTTGCGAACTACCGTTTCCTGGACAGCGAAGGCATAGCCAGCTTCATCAAACCGGCAAACTACGAGCACGCGAAGACGAGGAAATTCAAGAACCAGATAGGACGGCGCGAGAACATGGCCTACGACGAAGCCGGCGACTGTTGCGTGTGCGCCAGCGGGCGGCGCCTTGTTTTCGACCGCGAGCACGCCTTTGCCCCGAAGAACGGAGGGCGGCAGGTCAACAAAGTCTGCCGCTGCGAGGGCTTCGGAGGCTGCGCCCACCGCCAGAAATGCTGCAAAAGCAAAGACGTTGACATGCCTAAAGAAATAGAAGCCAACCTGGAATTCATTGCATCCCGCGACGCGTCCTTGTCGAACATAGCTTCGCAGTACGGCATCAAGCTTCGGGTCAACAGGTCGATTCAGGTCGAGGGCGTGTTTGGGGTCATCAAAGAGGACCACTGTTTCCGGCGGTTCCTGTGAGGGGGCAAGGAAAAAGTGCTGTCCGAGTTGCACCTGCTTGCTGCAGGGTTCAACATCCGGAAGCACTACCGGAAAACCATGGACGGGCGGCTCGGAATCCATCTGTTCGAGGTGAAAGAAGCTGCCTGAAAAGCCGGTTTTCAGAAAATCGGCCAGATACCCATGCATTAGGCTGCTGAACACCATGCAAGCTTGGCGTTGCTACGCCTTTTTTTGCATTTTTTGCAATGGCGCACAGCCTATTTGCTGAACAAATCAAGGCTCAATAGGGTTTCTTGCTGATTCTAGGCCGAAAATACGAAGGAGGGGGCTGCTGAAATATATCGAATATTTCAACAGCCCCAGTCCACACCGGCCAGCAACGCGGGCCGGCAAGATGCTTGGTTAGCTAATGCTTGATATCAGGTTCGAGACTGTAGCGCAACATGTGATGTCATGGTTCGTAGGCGTGGAGGATCTTACCAATCATACTTTGGTATGCAAGAAGATAGCTCGAAAATTCTTCCGTCTGAAATAATTATCGTATCAGCATCAACCCTTGCGAGGACAACATTTAATCCTACCGCCCCTTCTTTAATGTCTTGCTGCCAACCTGCAATATCTCCGTGATACCCTATCGAGTGAAATATAGATCTATCTGGCAGGGTAAGTCTACAACCATTTAAACTTGCACCTCCGCATTGGGCATGAGGGGGATTCGTGTAGTTTGTTAGTGCATAAAATTGCTCACTTGCAGAACTGTGCCCATCATCACAGAAATAGACAAACTCTACACCATCAACAGGAACAGCGCCAGGAATGGTTTCATCAAGAGCAACCGATACACCAAGGATCTTTTCCATTTCACAGCTCATTACAGACCTCCATATCTCTTATTTCGCAGCGGGTGTAATTATGAATTTGAAGTTCGTTATACCTGCGTCATTAAAAATGTTCGTGTAGTGTGTGGCAAGTTCTACGCTGTTCGTATGGTACACAACACCGCCAGGAAAACCAGACGAATACGCGGCAGCTTGATCCAGCATTTTTTGCTGTTCAGCGACAGACCATGACATATAGCCAGTAGAACTGGCGGGATTTCGTAATGATTCACTCCAGTTATCAACATACTTAGCTTCGACAGCAGTCCTTTTGCCCGCAATAGTGGTGACAGCATCTGCCTGCCCATTTACACGCTGCCCATTTACGATCGCAGTAAAATTCTCTTTTTTGGTGTTGTTATATAGAGCATCACGCACTGCTGCTTCATAACTGTGTCCTTGATCAATAGCCCTTTCCCCGGTAATCGTAACTGATTTTGTTGAAGGAAACGATACTTTCGACACGCCCTCTGCAACAACTTCCTTTGCAATACCGGCTCCGACATACCTTATTACGCTGTACCCAGCTTTTTTTGTCGCTTCAATCACAGCTGCGTCCGATGAAGTAACAACCAGAGCGGTGTCGGCAGTAACGGAGGCTTCTGTGCATGCTGCTAATGCGAAATACCCCACAGCGGTGGCTCCGTAATAAAGAACCGCAGCTCCAGCTGTAATTTTCACCGCCAGCATCGTGCCTTCTTCTGTTATGTTGTCCCCGCCGATTCGGGCGCTGAGCGCCTCAATGCTGGCTGGCAGCGGCTGGGGGTTCGTCGTTGGTGGTTTTGCCGCCGGCGTTTCCGCCACTGGCGGCTGGATTTGCGGCGTAGCAGCACCGGAGGCATTCGCTGCCGGTTGCGCCCCGCCCTGTGGGAGCCACCACTGGAGGCTGCTTACAGCTTGCGGATTTGCCGTGCCAGAGCGTTTGCGTGAGCTTTCCGCAGCGCCGGCTACGTTCGCCTGCGCTGGCCCGTCGCAGACGAAACCGAAAAGCCCAAGCGGGTCAACATAGGCGATGGGGTTGTCAAGGCAATACGTGTACTGCACCATCGTCTGCGGGTCCGCGACTGTCCCCTTAACCGGATCAACCGCCATGAACCTCCTGTTTTTTGCGTCGTACATCCTGGCCTTGGCGTAGTACGCCCCAAGCACCATGTCGTAGGGGTGCCCGGTGTAGTCGTTGACAAGGTCAAGCTCTCTCGCGCTGATTTTCAGCACAGCCTTGGCGGTCAGCGCGCCCCAGTCGTCGTAGGAGACGTAGCTTGTCACTTT
>WRJV01000235.1 GCA_009778415.1 Clostridiales bacterium
CCGCGTTAGTGACTTGTCGATAATGATATGGCTCGTTTTAAGCGTGATGGCTTTCGTATGCCGCATTTACCGCTCCCATACGCATCCCTCCATTCTATGGATAGGAAAACTCACCCGCCGCGCAGCCTGCTTTTCTCAGAATGTAACGCTTTGGGCAAACGGTTTCTACAAAGTTGATTAATTATACCATAATATGCAAGCTCTAAGCAACATTATTTCGTAAAGAATCATTTCGTTAGCGCCCTATCCGGGGCGACATACGCACAGGCAGGTAAGAGGGGTAACAGCACGCGCCGCCCTGCCAGCAGTTCCGGATGTCCACTATCGGTATTATCCCGGCGGCTTTCGCGGTGCGTATCATCTTGCCTACAAATTTGACAACCTTATTGAACGGGCGCTTCGCAACGATAAAAAGCTGCATCGAAACAACAATTTCTCCATTGTAAAAAATAGCTCTTTACTTCATTTGATGAATTATGATATAATTACTCCAATTTAAACCAATAAAGTTATGGAGGTATCATCAATGAAATCAAGAATCCTATCACTCGTGACAGCGGCGGTCCTGTTGACGGCGCTGCTGTTTGTCCCACAGTCCATGGCCATGGCGGACGACTACGCCCTCAACGAATACGAGGCGGCTTACCTGGATTTGATCGATTACGACCACGCAGAGGCGCTGTCAAAATATCTGTCAAATGAAATAGGCAACAGGTTTGCGTACTCCCCAAGGCGCGACATGTGCGTCGACTGGCTCATGGACGAGTTCACTTCCTATGGCTACGAGCCTTACATCCATGAATTTACCTATGGCAACCCGACCATCAACGGCCTTATCGAGATCGGGGACAAGCACTACGCTTACTACGGCCCGACTTACGGCACCACGTCTGTGTACAAGTACGACAGCCGCGACGTGCTTCCGATTACCGGGGTCGAGGTCGTGAACTGGGCGGCGCCCGGCTCGGCGCTGACTGTCCCCACCGGCGCCGCGTACGGCGGCAAAGCGGTGTTCGTCACCAATGGCGGAACTACCGCGCCCAGTGCGGCCAACTACTATAGCGCCGCATTGGCCCTGCAAAACGCAGGGGCGGGCGCAGTGTTCTTCCAGACGTTTCGTGAAGCGTCAAACGGCAACACCACCTACAGCCGCATCGGCAACACCACCAGCGGCACGAGTATAACCATCCCCGTAGGGTACGTGCTGAACTATGAAACCAGGGATATGGTTTCTAGCCTTAATGCCGCTACTGAACTGAAGGTGAGGCTGTATGGCAGCAATGTCGGCAAAAATGTGGTCGCAGTGCTGCCGTCGGCCACAGGCTCAGACAAGACCGTCTACTTCACGACTCACCACGATACGATGCAGAGCGGCCCGGGATGCAACGACAACGGTTCGGGCACGATATTCACGCTTGAGCTGGCCCGTGCTCTTAGAAACGTCCAGTTTGAATACAACATCGCTTTTGTCGCGTTCGACAACGAAGAAGGCGGCTTGCGCGGCGCCAGGGCTTTCTGCGCCGACATGACCAACGCTGAACGCGCAGGTTTCGTGGCGAACTACAACGTGGACATGATATGCACAGGCCAAGACAACTGCATCCACATGTTCCTGAACATCAGCGACCCGGTCCTGCAGTCCCTAGACCGCAACTTAGGCACAACCCGCCTGATCGAAATCCCGGCAGCTCTCGAAAGTGCGAAGAAATACGACATTTTCAACCACTCGTACCTCGCGGCTCTGAAGACCGGCTTCGACATGTCCAAGTTCAACATCTGCTACGACACCACCACGGACCACTATGCCTTTGTGCAGGAGGCCACCCGAGCGGGCAACAATTACCCGAACCTGACTAACGCCGTGGAGTACGACTGGCGCTCCAATACAGCGGGCACGTCATTTGAACTGCTCTACCACAAGGCTGGCGACACCTTCGACCTGAACTTCAACCGCGAGAGGCTGGAGAAAATCGGCAACATGATAGCTTTGGCGGTCTACTATTCCGCAAGATCCCTGGAAGAGCAGGTAACCGCGTTCCTGACCACCGATGCAGTGAGCGGAATTGAGGGCGACGTGGAATACACGCTGTCGCTGCGCGGGGCAAAAGACCTGCTGGTAATAGAGCTGGAATTTGAAATTGACGGCAGCTTGCTGGCTGGGAAGAGCATTGCCGGCCTTAACGGGTTTGGTTCCATAGAAGATGTCTTCTGGACCTATGCGGGCGACGACAAGTGGAAAGCCTCGGTAACCATGACCTATCCGGAGGCAGGGAGCACGACTGGCTTTTCGACGCCAGGCTTGACAACAGTCGACATTGCCAAGTTCATCTACACGCCCCGCGCCCAAGGCGACGCCACCATGAAACTGACAAAGATCAGGATTGTCGGCCTTGACGGCACCACTAAATACCTAGACACCACAACAATACAAGGCGAAGCTACCACCACCATCGAGCAGCTCGTATGGTCTAAGTACGACCTGAACAAGGACAACAAGGTGGATGCGCTGGATCTCGGCATCATGCTCCTGTACGTCGGGTTTAGCGCAGATGCTGTAGGCTGGAACGACCAAGTGAAAGTCAACGACTCAAGAGGCAGGATTGTCACGGCAAGCATGTGCGACGTGAACGGCGACGGCAAAATCGACATGCTCGACCTGCTTGACCTGTTCATCCACTACACCAAGTAGCGCAGTTTCTGCAAAGCTTATAGATTTAAGCCGGCAGAGTTTTTGCTCTGCCGACTTTGATTTTTACTTATTCATTAATTGCCTATTCTTTGCTCATGCAGCAATTTTTGTATTTTTTGCCGCTGCCGCAGGGACACGGGTCGTTCCTGCCGACCTTCGCGCCCGCCCTCTTGTACGTCTCTTGCTTCTTCTCGCGGGGCGGGACGGCAGTCCTTGGCGGAATGTCCGGCCTTGGGGGCGCCTCTCCCCCGTCCGCGCTTGCAGAGCCGCTTTCCGAAAATTCGTCTTTCCTGTCGACTCCGCCGCCTATGACCTGCCTCCTCACCGTGGTGGTCTGGACGGTCACGTTGTAGCAGAATTTTACCGTGTCCTCCTTGATGGACTGCACCATGAGCTCAAACATGTCGAAGCCTTCGTTTGCATAAGCCGCCGCCGGGTCTTGCTGACCCAATGCCCGGAGCCCTATGCCGCTTTTCAGCTGGTCCATCGCGTCTATGTGGTCCATCCATTTGTTGTCGACGACCCTTATCAGTATCATCCTCTCGATGTCGCGCATCTTGTCCGCGCCTATCTCGTTTTCTTTTTCTACGTAGAGCCCCTCGAATTTTTCCAGTATTTCCTCTTTGAGGCTGTCCTCTGTCAACTCAAGTACGTCCTGCTCGCTGTATTCAAACGCCGGGAACGAAGGGCATATCCTTTTTAGCGAGGTTTCGAGGGCAGCCATGTCCCATTCTTCGGCATACCTCGACCCCACCGTGATGGGCCCTGTGCATTCGTCCACGAGCTCTGTGACCATGTTGCTGATGTATTCCCGCAGGTCCTCGCCAAACAGCACTTTTCGGCGCTCGTCGTAGATGATTTCGCGCTGCTTGTTCATCACGTTGTCATACTGCAGGACGTATTTCCTGATGGAAAAGTTCCTGCCCTCGACCTTTTTCTGCGCGTTTTCAATCGATTTCGTCAGCATCCCTGCTTCAAGGGCGTCCGTTTCGTCCACTCCCAGGCGCCCGACAAACCCCTGTATCCTCTCTCCGCCAAAGAGCCTCATCAGCTCGTCCTCAAGGGATATGAAAAACTGCGTGACCCCCGGGTCGCCTTGGCGCCCTGAACGCCCCCTGAGCTGGTTGTCTATCCTGCGCGATTCGTGCCGTTCCGTGCCTATGATGCAAAGGCCGCCGAGCTCCTTGACTTTCTCCTGCTCAGGCTCCCGGTCTTCCTTGAATTTGTCGAAAAGCTCGTGGAACATCTCCCTGACCCGAAGCTTTTCGGGGTCGTCTGAGGGGACGAAGCTTGTGGCAAACAGGATGTCTTCCTCGCTCACGCCGTTTTTCCGCATCTCTTTCTTGGCTTCAAATTCGGGGTTGCCGCCAAGTATGATGTCGGTGCCCCTGCCCGCCATGTTTGTCGCTATGGTGACGGAGCCCATCCTTCCCGCTTCGGCGATTATCTCCGCTTCCTTTGCGTGCTGCTTCGCGTTCAGCACGTTGTGCGAAACGCCCCTCTTCTTGAGCATATCGCTGATGATCTCCGACCGCTCTATCGAAATTGTGCCGACGAGAATTGGCTGCCCCGTCTCGTGGTACTCCCTGATTTTGTCGGCAATCGCGAGGAATTTGCCGTGCTCCGTGGCGTAGATCGAATCCTCAAGGTCCTGCCTGGTTATGGGCTTGTTCGTAGGTATGACGACGACGTCCATGTTGTAGATGTCGCGAAATTCCGCCTCTTCGGTTTTGGCCGTACCTGTCATGCCGGACAATTTCTGGTACATCCTGAAATAGTTTTGGAGAGTAATGGTTGCAAGGGTCTTTGATTCAGACCTTACAAGCACGTTTTCTTTCGCTTCTATGGCTTGGTGTAGCCCGTCGCTGTACCTCCTGCCGAACATCAGGCGGCCCGTGAATTCGTCGACGATGACTATCTCACCCTCGTGGATTATGTAGTCCACGTCGCGCTTCATCAGGTTCCTTGCCTTCAGGGCTTGAAGCACGTGATGGTTTATTTCCATGTTTTCCGGGTCGGAGAAGTTTTCAACGTTGAAAAACCGTTCGCACTTTGCAACACCTTCCTCTGTTATTGAGACCGTTTTGTCTTTTTCCTCTACCGTAAAATCCTCTGTGAGCCTCAGCCCTTTTACGAACCTGTCGGCCGTCGAGTACAGGTCGGTGGATTTTGCCCCTTGCCCTGATATGATGAGCGGCGTCCTCGCCTCGTCCACCAGTATCGAGTCTACCTCGTCGATGATGGCGAAATTGAGTTCGCGCTGCATGAGCTCGTCCTGGTATATGACCATGTTGTCGCGCAGGTAGTCGAAGCCGTATTCGTTGTTCGTCCCGTATGTGATGTCTGCCCTATAGGCGGCTTTCCTTTCCTCGCTGCTGATGCCGTGTATGACGCACCCGACGGTAAGGCCAAGGAAAGTGTACAGCTTTCCCATCCACTCCATGTCCCTCTTTGCCAGGTAGTCGTTGACAGTGACCACATGGACGCCTTTGCCGGCCAATGCGTTCAAATATGCAGCCAATGTGGCTACAAGCGTTTTGCCTTCGCCGGTCTTCATCTCAGCAATCCTGCCCTGGTGAAGCACGACGCCGCCGATCAGCTGCACCCTGAAATGCTTCATGCCAAGGCTGCGCTGCGCCGCCTCCCTGCAGACGGCAAAAGCTTCAGGAAGGATGTCGTCGAGGGTTTCCTCCTCGCTGAGCCTCTGCCTGAATTCGTCAGTCTTGTTTCTCAAGGCTTCATTGCTCAGGGACTGCATTTCTCCGTCGAGGGCTTCTATCGCGTCGGCTATTTTTTCGATTTTTTTGACTTCTTTCACGTTGAGGTCCCCGAAGATTTTTTCCATTATTCCCATTTCTATCGCTCCCTTCCTGTTCCGCTTTGGTTTTCTTCTTTGACAATTTTTATTTCCAGAGCCTTTTTCCCGTCTGCTCTCGTCACCGCGACGGACAGCCCCTCATAGGTGAACACGTCCCCGACTTCCGGAATCTTGCCCAGTTCGACGACGACCCAGCCGTTTACCGTCGTTACGTCAGCCAGTTCGTGTTTCATGTTGAAATAATCAAACATTTTTTCCACATTTGCGCTGCACAGGACCCTGTAGCTTCCGTCCTGCTGCTGCAAGAATTCCTGCGAGGCCTCTATCTCGTGCTCGTCGTATATTTCCCCAACGAGCTCCTCTATGATGTCTTCCATCGTGACTATGCCCTCTGTCCCGCCGTACTCGTCCACGATGACTGCGATGTGCGTCTTCGCTTTCTGCATTTTCTTCAGGAGGGACGCGATTTTTACTGAACCAGCCATGAAGACGACCGGCTTAATGAATTCCGATATCTCTCTGCCTGTGCCTGCGACGTAATTGCTGAAGTCCTTTTGGCTGAGCACCCCAACGACTTTGTCTATCGTCTCGTCGTAAACCGGCAGCCTGGAAAACCCGGTTTCCCTGAAGGTCTTGGCTACTTCGCTTTTCTGGTCTTTGACGTCGATGGCTGCAACGTGGACGCGGGGCGTAAGGACGTCCCAGGCCTCAAGCTCGTTGAATTCTATCGCGTTTTGAATAAGCTCGCTCTGCTCAGTGTTGATGCTTCCGCCTGTTTCGGCCTCCTCCACCATGGTCAGCAGCTCTTCCTCCGTTATCGGCCGGCCTGGGTCGATGGCAAAGGCTTTCGTGAGGAACCGCTGCCATGCGGCGAACAGATAGTTTATCGGCGCCAATGCATACAAAAGCGGCTTGATAATGGGCGCCGAAAAAAAGCAAAACCTCTCAGGCGCCTCCTTGGCGATGCTTTTTGGGGATATTTCGCCGAAGACCAAAACAGCTACTGTAATGACGAGCGCTGAAAGTGTAGCGCCCGCTTTGCTCCCGAAAATGTCTACAAACAGGAGCGTCGCAACCGATGCCGCTGCTATGTTGACTAGGTTGTTCCCGATTAAAATCGTGGTAAGCAGCTTGTCGTAGCTTTCATCCAAGATTAGCACGGTTTGGGCCTTTTTGCTGCCTTCTGACGCCATGTTTTTCATCCTGATGCGGTTGAACGACGTGAATGCCGTTTCCGTAGCGGAAAAATATGCCGAAACAGCTATCAGCAGCACAATTGCGAAGACTGCCATTAAGTGGCTGTTCATTTATACTGCTCCTTTTTGTTTGCGTTGTGAAGCTAAGCCATTATAAAAGCGTTGTAGATCGCCCTGATGGAAGCGTCAAAGTCTTTGTTTTCGACTCCTACGATGATGTTCATCTCACTGGAACCCTGGTCTATCATCCTTATGTTGACGCCCGCGCCAGCCAGCGCCGTAAACAGCTGCGCGGCTACGCCACGCTTTCTTGCCATCCCGCAGCCCACCGTCGCGATCAGCGACATGTCGTCGAAAACGTCCAAAGAGTCAGGCTTCAGGCTGTTGCTGATATTGCTGAGCACCTCATCAAGCCGCCCGTCCAGGTTGTCGTTTGACACCACCACCGATACTGTGTCGATGCCGCTCGGCAGGTGGTGGGCGACTATGCCGAAGTCTTCCAGTATACCCAATATCCGCCTCAGAAAGCCGCGCTCCGCGTTCATGTTGTTCTTTGAGATTGCAATAACGGTAAAATCTTTGCTGCCGGCTATGCCAGTGATGATCTGGCTCTCCGGTACTATTTCCTCGGAAGTGATCATGGTCCCTGGGTCGCCCGGCCTGTTCGTGTTACGGATGTTGATGGGGATGTTCGCTGCCCTTGCCGGGTAGATGGTGTCTTCGTGGATTACGGAAGCCCCCATGTACGCCAGCTCCCTGAGCTCTTTGTACGACAAGCTCTTGATCGGCTTCGGGTTTTTTACGATGCCGGGGTCCGCCGTCAAAAACCCAGAAACGTCTGTCCAGTTTTCATATATGTCCGCGCCTACGGCACGTGCGACTACCGCCCCGGTTATGTCAGATCCGCCTCGCGGGAATGTCTTTATCGTCCCGTCGGGGTAGGTGCCGTAAAACCCGGGCAGTACCGCTTTTTCATGCTTGCTCAATTCTTCCCCCAGCGCCCTGTTCGTTTCATCTGCCAAAAACCTGCCGTTTTTGTCGAACAGGATGAGCCCTGCCGTGTCCACAAAATCGTAGCCGACGAATTTGGCCATCAACATTGCGATCAGGTACTCGCCCCTGCTGGCGACGTAGTCTGCCGACGCGCCTGCTTTCAGGTTCCTCCCGATTGTGTCAAACTCCTTCAAGAGGTCTGCGTTCACCCCCAAGTGTATCTGGGTTGCCATAAAACGGTCGCACACCACCTGGAAAACCTGTTCGTAGGGCAGATTGTGCTCTATATGCATCTTGCACATGTAAAGGAGGTCTGTAATCTTGTTGTCTCCGTCATACCTCTTGCCGGGGGCGGACAAAACCACGTACCTTCTCTCTTGGTCCTCCTCTATGATTTGTTTCGTTTTTGCCAGCTGAATCCCGTCTGCTACGGACGAACCGCCAAATTTCGCTACTTTTAGCCCCATCTGCATTGCCTCCTGTTTTTCCCCTCACGCGGGCGGTGCCCGCGCACCGCACACACACGCGGTGATTATTAAGTTCCTAACGCGGGCTATCGCCCGCTTTAGTCCGTAAGTTGCTAACAATTCATTATAGCAGAAACCGCAGCGTTTTGTATACTTGAATTTTTCTGGTTCTGTTCAATGTCTTCACCAGATGTAGATATGTTAAAAGGCGGGCCTATGGCCCGCCTTCAAAGTGCAAACGGTCACAGTGACCGTTTGCATTTTTCCTTGTGTTTTGGCTTACTGTCGCCTCTACTTGGTGTAGTGGATGAACAGGTCGAGCAGGTCGAGCATGTCGATGATGCCGTCATCGTTCACGTCGCACATGCTGGCGGTGACTCCGTTGCCCCATGCGTCGTTGACCTTGACCTGGGTCGCCCATTCAGCCGAATCGCTGAT
>WRJV01000236.1 GCA_009778415.1 Clostridiales bacterium
TCCAGGGAAGGCACGTCTTCCTCATAGCTGGCCTGCCCAAGCTCGTTTATCTTTATGTCAGACACCTCGTTGTACTGGTACAGCTGGTCCAAGTATTCGACGCACGCCCTGATCCTGGTGCGCAGCAGGTACCCCCGGTTGTCCGTCCTCAGAAGTATCTCGCCCATGTCGATTTCCTGGTGCCAGTCGTATGCTTTCTTGTAGAAATCTATCAGCTTTTCCATTATCATCAGTATCTCTTCTTTGTCAAGCTGCACAAGCTGCTTCGCTGACGCAATGCCCTCAAGCGCTTTTTCAACAAGCTCGCGGTCGGCTTGCTCAAAATCCGATTCGTTCAAATTGTCGAATTCGTTCTTGCCTTCGATCACGTCGTCGTAATAATCGTCCGTCATGGTGAAAATGCTGTAAGTCGCCTGCTGCTTCGCATCCGGGAACAAGAAGCCGGCCATGTTCCTGTAGGCCTTCAGCCTCGCTTTTTTCCCAAGGCCCCTGATGAGCTCTGCCTCGTCGACCAATATGACCCAACCGCTGTAGCCCATGCATTGGAAAAGCCGGCTCATCATCGAAAAATAGTCGCTCATGTGCTTTGTCTTGCTGAAATTGACGTTGTAGTCCACCTTTTCCGAGCATATGCGCTTGTATATCTGCTTCAGCGACTTGTTGCTGATGAAATCGCCTTCCAGGTCTGCCTGGATCAGGTACTTCTCGTCCATGTCGGTTGTTTTGAAGTAGGAGCGCAACAGGTAGTAGAGCTTGTCCACGTCCAGCTGCTTCGCAGTGTAGGCCAGCATGTCGACGGCAAGCGGGCTGCCTTCGGTCATGTTCATCAGCGTGTCCATGAAGCCCGGCTGCAGCCGCCCCGGCAGGTAAGTGTTGCTCAGCATTTTTTTGTAGACCAGGTACAGCATGTTAAATGGCGTCTCCTTGCTGACTGAAATCAAGCTGACGACCATGTTCTCGCTGTGCGCCATGCTGAACACTGTGTTGAGCAGGTGGGTTTTCCCTTCGCCGTACCTTCCGGAGACGATCATGCCCCCCGAAGCCTTGCTCTCGCAGGCGCCGCTAAGCTTTTTCGAAATGTCTGCCAGCAGGTCCTGCCTTGCTGATGAGAAATACTGCCCTGCCGCCCTCGAAGACACGCCTGAACGCAGGGCTTCGATGATCTTCCTCGACTCGAAATCAATCACCGGAAAGCACCTCCTTTACCACCTGCCTCGGCAGGGATATTCCAGTGAACTGCGCAAGCGATATCATTTCTTCCGCTTTCTCTGCGCTTATGCCCCTTGCGATGATGTTGGCCGCGCCAAAAGCAGCGGCAAGCCGCGCAGACATCTCAACAATTGCTTCCTTTGTATATACCAGCTTGCCCAAGGCGTCCAAATCGATGATGTCGGTGAACTGGTTGAATTTGCCCGACACTATTTCGTTTTGTATGCGCGCCCACAAGGCGTAGTACGACTTAAGGCCGGCAAGCTCGTCGTCTATCAGCTTCCTGTCGAACGAGAAAACGAACATTATGTTTCTGAGCGTGTCTATCTCGTCGATGAGCTCCCTAATGCTCTCGTAGGCGTCCATGCGCCTCATCTTCGTGTAGCGGATAGTGTCCATCGAACTTGAATAAGCCAAAATGTCGACGTTGTCTATGGTGATCAGCATCCCGGGGCAGCCCGCGAGGCTGTGTACCTCTGCAAGCGACCTCAGCATGTGCCTCGCGTTGTACTTCGTTATCCGAGTCGGCGCCAGCCCCAGGCGGCGTATCTCAGGCAGCGGAACGTCCTTGTTGCCCGAAAGCCAAAGCATCAGAAGTTCCCTGTTTTGATCCTCCAAAGCAGGGTGCCCCAGCGCCCCTCCCGCAAGCAGGCTGCATGCCGCTGCGAAATTGCTGTCCATCAGCGGGTTTCTTAAAAACATCTTTTGCAGCTGGTTCCTGATTTCCTTCTTGGTCAGGGCGTCAAGCTCTCCAATGCTCGAAAGGTAGTCCGCAAACGACATGCCACTCGGTATGTCTGATTCAGCGTAGCCGAGCTCCATTATCACTTGGCTTGCGCACTTTTTGATGCAGCCCGGCAGGTCGCACCGGCTCATTATTTCCAAATATATGCTCTTAAAGTCGTGAAGCCAGACGTCTTTGGCCGAAAAACCGACGGTTTTGAACCCTGCGCCCTCAGCTTCGCGTGAAAGCAGCTGCAGGAAATGGGTTTTGCCGCTCCCAGCCCTTCCGGTCACGAATTTTATCTTGCTGCCTCCAAGTGAGATGTATTCCCGCAGGTATTTCTCGCCCAAAAAACCGATGAAAGGGCGTATGCCCACGGAAACCCTGTCCAAAATGTCTGCATTGCCGGGCGGCAGCCCCTGTTTCAGCAATGATACCCCTGTCTTAAAATCGTTTTCCAACGCAAACCTCCAACCATTCGCCCCGGTTACTGCCCGTCTTTATAGAAACGCACCGTCCCGAGCATCTGCTCTTTGCCGTCGCCGTCCAATATGCGTATCTGCTTTGACGCTGCCTTGCTCGGTCCAAACTCGTATCTTCTGTCGTCCTTTGTAGCCTTTATTTCAGAGGAGTACAGGCGGGCCAAGTCGAAAGCGAAGTTCTGCATGTCGTATTCCTTTTTTGCTCTCTGCGTCGGCGCCATGTAGCCGTAGAGGTCCGTCAGCATCAGATGATGCCCGTCGGCCACGTCCTTGCCTTTGCTTTTGCCTTTGTTTTTCTTCTCCTTGACTGCAACGTCAAGGTCGTATGCCGCCGCCAGCTCGTTTAGGAACAAGATGTCGTTGAACGGCGCTTTCAGGTACTTTTCCCTGCTTGCCTTGATGTCCTGGACAAATTTGAGCGGGCGGGCGCACTGGAGCTTTTTCTTGTTGATTGAAAGCTCCTGGTTTTCGGCATCTATCCTGACTTTGTACGGGAAAATTTCATATACCGGGAACTCGCCTGTGACGTCCACGGAATACTGTTCGCAGTATTCTACGAGCTGCATGGCAAAATCCCCGCTTTCGATGTATTCCTTTCCGTTAAAACTTCCTGCCAGCTCCTCCAAGTTCTCTGCCAAGCCCTCTGTCTCGCTCAAAAAAACCTTCAGCTGCGCAATGCCTTTGGCCAAGTTTTTCAAATCCCCGTTCGCGGAGTTTTTAGCTATGCTCTTAAAGCTTTTTTGCGTGCCTTGCAGTTTTTCCTGAACCCCTTTTTCCAATGCCTGCAAATCCTGATAAAATTCCTCGTAATTCATTAAAATCTTCTCCTTTGTTTCTGTTTGACCGTTATTATAGGATATCACAAAAACCATGTGCCTGCAAATGCTTTTTCTGCGTTTCTGCGTTTGACTTTTCTGAGTTTTGCCGCGCCAAGTCACGGCGTTGCTGCCTAAAAGTGCGCTTTCAGCCTCACGAACGAATAGAAATCATAGGCAAAGGTGGAGAGTCGGCGCTCAAGGTCCTTTGTCATGAAGAAAAGCCATATTTTCTTCTTCTTTGCCAGCACGTCCCGGCTCATGTTGAAGGAAAGCATGTCGCTTTCGTCCCTCAGCGCCTCCTGCATGTTCAAGACGAAGAACGCACCAGCGTCCTTCCGGGATTCGGCCCAAAAGCCCAAATCAGAACATGAATACGGCTCCGGCTTGCGCAGGAAATCGTACACGCTTATCTTGGGTATTTTATATAGCTCCGCAATCTTGCGCTGCATGTGCGCCGGCGCCGTAACAATGAAGAAGCCCATGTCTGCATTATCCAGTATCCAGTCGATCGTCTCGTAAGCTTCCTGGTTATTTGTGGTCATTTATAAAGCCCTGCTCAATTAGAAATTCGGCTATCAGCGGGTGTATCTCGTGCCATCGCATGCCGTTGTACTCCATGACTACCAGCGCCTGCATCTGCCTCAGCAGAAACTGGGAGTCCTCAATTTGCTCCTTGTACTTCGGGTCGTTGTAAATGCTCGCCAGCATGGGGTAGTCCGACTTGGAAATGCTCCTCGTCAGCTCGGAACCCAGCTCGGAGAGCGTCCGCCTTGCGTCTTCGACCTCAATCTTTGCAGCGCCCCTCCTGCTCGCACGGCGCGCGGACGCTATTATGCAAGCGAACAGGTCCCTCAGCGCCCCTCCTGTCTGCTCGATCAGCATGGTCAGGGCGTTCTCGTCAAAGAGCTTCATGTCGGCCCTTAATTTTACTATCTCCCGTATGACGCCGATGCCCTCCTCGCTCTGGCTCTTGTCGATGTTGCTGACCTTGATCATCGGCAATATGTGCGGTTCGTAGAAGTCTTTGATCAGAGCGAACCTGGAATCGTAGCACAGGCTTAATGGGAAAGTGTAGACGATGGGGAACGGCATTTGCGCCAAGGCGTGGTAGTGGAAAATCTCCAATGCTTTTTCCGGCGGCTGCAGTTTGTCGATGTTCTCAAAAATAAGGACGGGCGGCTTGCCGCCAGTGCCTCTGACAACCCAGTCCGACATCTCCATGATGTAGCTTATCCATTCCGATGCGCGCCGCTCCATCTTCTCCTTCATGGCGCTGCGCGCGACCGTATTGGCTTTCAGTTCGCCTTTGACAACGTCAAAAGCCTGCAATACCCTCGCCAACTGTCCTGAAGCGCCGGCTGAACCGGCAGTGCCTGGTTCGCTTTCTTCAATTCCTCCATAGCCGTTATGGAGGTACCGGAGCACCGACCCCAGTGTGCCGCAGGGAAGTTCAAGGCCGTACTTGTCCGCAATCTTGCACAGCCCTTCAGCAATTCCCAGCATTATGTCCCAGCAGCTTGCCTGAAACAAATCCATTTCTGCCTCTGCGTTGATGATCCAGACCATCTGTCCTGCATCCTCAAGCCGCTGCTTCAATTTGTAAAGTTCTGTGCTTTTGCCGCATCCCCGGTGCCCCAGCAGCAGGTTTGCGTTTCTGCCAAATGGCGTGGCGCAGTCCTCAAGCAGGTCGTCCATTGGCGAATTCCATTTGTCGCCTGTCCTGATTGCCATTGTCTTGTCGCAGTAAAACCGGGCAAGTTCGTCTGCGTTGAGCGGTTCAAGCCGAAAAGCCCTAAGAATAGCGCCCAGGCTCTCGGCTTTTTCTATCCCTAAAGGTTCCATTGTAATCATCCTTTCCATAATACCCAAACAAATACGACGTCAGCTGCCACCGTCAAGGTGGCGGCGCACCCGTAATATGAAGAAACCCTCGTCTCCGCTATTCAAAACCCATTCAATCTTTCTGTAAGCTTTACTATTGTCCGGCTTGCCCATCTACTACACCTTGGCCTATCAAAAATTCCGCAATCAGCGGGTGCAATTCGTGCCACCGGTCGCCATTGTATTCCAAAACAACCAGCGACTGCATTTGCTTGAGCAGGAACTCTGTGTCCTCAATTTGTTCTTTGTATTTTCTGTCGCTATAGATATTAGCCAGCATTGGGTAATCTGATTGGGAAAGGCTTCTTGTCAAGTCAGACCTTAATCCAGAAAGGGCGTCCCGAGCGTCTTCAGTTTCGATTTTTTCAGAGCCTCGAGAAATTGCCCCTTCATCAGATTCAATGATGCACCTAAAAAGATGCCTCAGCACCCCACCGGTTTTGCTTATCAGAAGATTAAGGGCATCGCTGTCAAATAATTTCAGTTCTGCCCTCAGCTTGACTATCTCGCGAACAGCGTTAACGCCATCTGCGTTTTCGCTCATGTCAATGTTACTTACTTTAATCATGGGCAGCAACTGGTGTTCGTACAAGTCCATTATTGCCGCAAACCTTGAATCGTAGAATAAGCTTATCGGAAATGTGTAAATGATAGGGAAAGGCATCTGTGCCAAAACAGAGTAGCAAAAAATATCGAATGCCTTATCCGGTGGTTGAATTTTGTCCATATTCTCAAAGATGAGAACAGGTTGCTTTTTGTTTCCGCTGTTACTAATACAGTCTGCAATTTCTATAATGTAGCTTAACCATTCCGAGGCGCACCTTTCCTTCTCTTCAATTTTCTCTTTGTCCGATTTAAGGTAATCTAAAACCGCCTCCCGCGTTTTTTCGGGAATCTCGATGCTGTAACCGTCAGCAATCTTGAAAAGCCCTTCAGTTATGTTCAGCATGACGTCCCAGCAATTTGCTTGGAACAAATCCATGTCCAGATTGGCGTTCACCATCCAAACTGGGTGCCCTGCTTCTTCCAGCCGTTGCTTCAGTCTGTAAAGCTCCGTGCTTTTCCCGCAGCTACTGTGCCCTAACAGCAGATGGGCATTTTTCGTCAGTGGTACCGTGCAATATCTAAACAAAGCGTCCATTGGCGAATTTCTTTTTCCGGTTCGAGTCGCAATCGTTTTATCGTAATAAAATATCGGTAAATCGTCTTCTTCCAGTTGATCTCGTGCGAACGACTTAATGATGGTGCCTAGGGTTTCTGCCTTCTCCATTTTACGGCTCCTTCCTAACGCGGGCCGCAGCCCACAACCCAAGAAACTCGTTGTAGTCTGTACATTGTATCACCATTTTCTTGAGGTGTAAATAGAATCGTCACAAATCCAGCACCCTGTATTCATAACCGAATTCGCCGATGAAACGGTACATGTCGCCCATGGTGATGAACATCGTCTTTGTGTTGTCGTTGGGGTGGAAGCTTATCAGGCGCTCGCTCAGCATTTCCCTGTCGAGAAGCACGTTTATGTCCTTTTCTGCGTTGTTCAGCAGCCCAAAAAGCGATACTGCGCCGGGCGTCAGCCCCATTTTTCCCATCAGCTGCTCCGGCGAGCAGAAGCGGATTTTTTTGTCCGAAATCAAACCTTCAAGCTTCTTGATGTCGAGGCGCTTTGCCCCGTCCATCACAAGCAGGTAGTACGCTGTGTTTTTCTTGTTGCACAAGAACAGCGTCTTGGTCCTTACGCCCTCCATCCCTTCGATGAACTTGTCTGCCTCCTCCGTCGTCGCTGCCGGCGGGTGTTCGACAACGCTGTACTGTATTTGCATTCCTGTCAACGTGTCGTAAACTAATTTGCTTTGTTCCACCATAAGCCCTCCTTTGCGCTTGTCCTTAGTTTTCGCTGACAAAAACCTCGCCTGTGTCGCGGCAGAGGTACTGGACCGCCGCCCTGCCGGTCATCAGCGCGGCCGGCAAGCCGCCCGGCGGCATCAAGCGGTGCCCTGCAAAGTATACGCCTGAAAGCCCTTTGACAACAGCAGGGTATGTCTTCATCTTCATGCTGGGCGTCATTTCAGTCATAAAGGAGCCCTTCCAAGTGCCACAGTAGCGCTCATACGTAAGCGGTGTGGCAACGTCGCTAACCTCTATTTTGCCGGCAATTTCGGGCATCTGCTCTGCCAACTCCCGCTCCACCTCGTCAGCTAACTTTTGTTTTTCCTCCCCGTACCTGTTCTCTTCTCTGGCTTTTATCCAAAAATCGTAGGTGTCGCCGCTGAGCATGACTGTAACGGCAGTCTTTCCTTCAGCCGAGTACGCAGGGTCTGCTGCATAGTTGTTGACGCTCAGGTATTCGTATGTTTGTGTGCCTATAGAGATCGGCCTTTTTATTTTGAATGTGAGCACCTGTGGGTAATTCTTCAAATCGGCGTTGATCCCAAGCGACACGAAAGTCACCATCGACGGCTCGCACACTCCGCGCATTTCGCCCAGCCAATCCGCTTCCGGCAAAGCGTCAAACAAATTGCCTACGGCCATGGTGTCGGTCGTTACGATTACTGCGTCTGCGTCCAATATTCTTTCACCTGCTACAACGCCGGTCGCTTTACCGTCCTCAATGACAACTCGGTCGGCCCGAGTGCCCAAAAGCAGTTCGCCGCCGAGCGACCTGAACGTCCTGACGATCCTCTCCACAAACGGAAGCGAGCCGCCCTCGGGGAAGCCTCCGTCGCCACGGGCCAAGATGCCCATGGTGAAGAAGAACGGCACAATGCCTGTCTTGTCTTCGGTACAGGATCGAAGCATGTTCCGTATGCCCTCGTGGTTAAACCGTTTTATGTACGCATCCCGTGGGATTTTTGAAAATTTACGCATCAAAAAGAATGCCGGCATTGCTGAAAACAGCAGCGACACCGGCATTCGCCTCTTTTTCGTCGCCTTGACTCCGAGTATGTCTGTGACTGGCATGGCGAGGTTTTGCACCTTGCGCACGTTGCTGCACAGCCCCCTGATCTCTTTTTCGTCGCGTGGAGACAGTTCAATCAAGTGCTTCTCCATAGCGTCAACGTTGCGGTATGCCCTGACCGGCACCCCCATGTGATTGTATTCAAAAAATGGCTCGGCTGTCTGAATCCCTACGCTGTCGTCCAAAGCGCCCACATAACGCCACGACTTGTGCAAATCTTCGTCTTTTCCCGAGCCGGACAGCCAATGCATGCCGCCTTCAAACAGGTAACCTCCCCGCTCCCATGACGTGCAGTTCCCTCCAGCCCTGCTGTGGCTCTCCAAAATAGTAACGTCAAAGCCGCTTTTCCTTGCATAGATGCCTGCACTCAAACCTGCGATGCCGCCGCCTATTACTATAACCTTCTTACTCATGATGTCTTCCTCCAATTCGCTACTAAAAACTCCAACTACCAACTACCAACTCCAACTACCAACTACCAACTACCAACTACCAACTACCAACTACCAACTCCCAACTACCAACTACCAACTCCCAACTACCAACTCCCAACTACCAACTACCAACTAC
>WRJV01000237.1 GCA_009778415.1 Clostridiales bacterium
AGTGCTATGGAATTGCTTGGTTGTTGTGATAATGCCAGTGTCAAGCTCAGTGCAAAGCAGACGAGTTTTTGTGTTTTTGTCAATTTTTTTGGCCTGTACGGGCTTGCTAGTATATAGCTGATCGCATGTTTCATAGTTTCCCCCTTTGTGTTTTCAGAATTTATTGTTTTTATTTGGTTTTTGGCTTGTTTTCTGCCATTATTTATCATAAACTATGGTGTAACTCCACAGTCAATAGTTTTTTTTAGCTTTTTTTAAATTTTTTTTGCACTACATGTAGCCATGTACAAGGAGGCGTTTTATGGAGGATCATGGGCTTTTTACCATAAGCGACTTTGCAAAACTTTCACGGACAACACGCGATACACTGCTGTATTACGATAAAATCGGGCTGCTGTCGCCTGCGGCTCGCGGGGAAAACAATTACCGCTATTATTCCAGCGGGCAGTTCACCATCGTGAATGTAATAAGGACGCTGCAGGAGCTGGGCATGACCCTTGACGAGATCAAGAACTTGAAAGACCAGCGAACCCCTGAAAGAGCAGACGAGTTGTTTTTGCGCCAGATTGAGCGGATCGACGCGACAATAAATGAATGGGTGCGCGCCCGAAAGCTATTGTTCACGCTGCAAAAATCCATTCATTCCGCTCTCGGCGTAAATGAAAAAGAAATCGCGGTGCAGCTCCTTCCCGCAGAGGCGATCATTCTTGGCGGCCTGAACGATTACAGCCATGGCAGGGACGACATGGATGCGCTCCTCAGTTTTTACATTGACACCAATGAAAAGTATCCGGATCTGAACCTGAACTATCCTGTCTGGGCCACGTTTTCGGAAGAACGGGTCAAAAGCGGGAACCTGGTTTGGCCGGACCGCTACTATTATTACAATCCCGAAGGCCACGACCAAAGGCCTGCTGCACTGTACGCCGTTGGCTACCAACGCGGCTTCTATGGCCAAAGCGGCGATTTGTACAGGCGGATGTTTGATTACATTGACAAAAATGACTTTGAAATATGCGGAAACGCTTACGAAGAATACCCCCTAAACGAGGTCAGCGTCTCTGACGACACTAATTATTTGATGCGGGTGATGATCACCGTGCGGAAACGCAAAGGTTAGAAGCCTACTCTGAGCTTATTGACATCAACCTCTCGTTGTGATAATATTAACTCGTAAGTTAGTAACTCGTGAGATAGTGAGGTGCGTTTCATGTTTGTTGGAAGGGAATATGAATTGAATAAGCTGAATGAAATGTATGCCGGGGGCAAGTTCGAGTGCGCCATTGTGTATGGCAGGCGGCGAGTTGGCAAGACATCATTGATTCAGGAATTCATAAAGGGCAAAAGAGCAATCTATTTTCTGTCGCTTGAAACAAGCGAACGCATGAATACTGAGAACTTCAGCAATTGCATCTGGAATGTAGCTACAGCAAACGTCAACAAGCCACCGCACTTTGCAAATTTTACCGACGCCCTTGAAGCTGTAGGCGACCTTGCGGCAGATGAGCGCATCGTGCTCGCAATTGACGAATACCCTTACCTTGCAAAATCAATAACCGGCATCTCTTCAATTTTCCAGGCTCAAATCGACATGCGCCTAAAAAACTCGAAGCTGTTTCTGATCTTGTGCGGTTCTTCGATGTCTTTCATGGAAAACCAAGTGCTGGGGTACCAAAGCCCACTTTACGGCCGCCGAACGGCACAATTCAATCTTCGGCCTTTCAATTTCTTTGAGGCTGCCCGGTTTCATGAAAACTACAATGCTTACGACAACGCTGTGCTGTATGGAATCACTGGAGGCATCCCGCATTACTTATCACAGTTCGACAGCAGGAAATCACTTGAGCAAAACATAATTGACAATTTTTTTGACCCAGCTTCATATTTATTTGAAGAGCCATCCAACTTGCTAAAACAAGAACTTAGGGAACCGCAAGTGTACAACGGCATTATTTCCGCAATCGCCGGTGGCAGTTCGCGCCTCAATGAAATCGCTACAAAAACTTCACTTGAAACTGCAGCATGCAGCAAGTACCTGGCCTCCTTGATATCCCTTGGCATAGTAAAAAAAGAGCTGCCAATACAGGGCACCAACGCAAAAAAAACGATTTATCGGCTAGCTGACAACATGTTCCGCTTCTGGTACAGGTTCGTTCCCCAATACATCTCTCAAATCCAGTCGCACGCGGGCAAAAAGGTCTACGACAGTGTTGCGCCGCATATTTCGACTTACATGGGGGAGGTGTTTGAAGACATATGCAAGCAATACCTGTGGCGAGAAAATTTGGCAGAAAGGTTGCCATTCTATTTCCGCGACGCAGGACGGTGGTGGGGGACAAACCCGCGCAAGAAACAGGAAGAAGAAATTGACATCATTGCCATTGACGACAGCCAAGCGATTTTCTGCGAATGCAAGTGGCGAAACGAAGCTGTTGGGCGCACAGTGCTTGACGGGCTGATTGAAAAAAGCCAAATGTTCAACTATAGGGTGAAATACTACATCCTTTTTTCCAAGTCTGGCTTTACCGATGAATGCAAGGCAGCTGCCAGTGAATATGTCAGGTTAGTTGATTTCAGGGAAATGTAGGGCGTATTTCAGCGTCTTCGGGCAATTCACCATGCATTTAAGCGCACAGGTGCATTTGTACACGTCCACGACCCATTCGCGGCCATTCGCCTCTGACCATTCGTTTCCGGTGATGGCGTTTTCAGAACAAACCTGCTTGCATGCATCGCATTTTCCGCATTGTGAAGAATTTACCGAGTATTCCCCCACTTCTATTGGCGCGTTTGTCAGGACGGTACACATGCTAAACCCACAGCCGTATTCCTCAGTAATGAGCAAATTGTTCTTGCCTATGTAGCCAATTCCGGCCAGCCGCGCTATTGTTTTGTGGGGCAATATGCTCGTGTGAGTTGCTTCATCGTAGTTTCCGCTCTGCAAATGGCTTTTTTCTGACTGGGAATACGCCTCGTGCCCTTTTTGCCTCAAGTAGTCAGCCAGCCAATCCGCAATAGCGTCCGTTTCATGCTCTTTTTCAACAAATTCGTCATGTTCAAACTGCTCCCCTTTGTACACTGCGACGATGAATTCTTCGGAAAGCGCCACGCAGAACACTACAGCCGTTGCAAAGCCTTGCGTCTGAACAACCGGCAAACCTGAAATGTCGACAAACCGGACGATGCCAGCCCCCTTATCAAAGAGCATGCCCTCAATGCATTTTGTTAATTCGAAATCATACTTTGTGCCCATATTCTATACCTCGCTATCAACGCCTTGCGCGTCATTTGCATGCAGCACACGCTCTAAAAAACGTTCGGGGTCTTGTTTCTCTTCCTCCGTCGCATCGCAACTGCCGTAAAGAGGGGCAGCAATGGCGCTTGCCAGGCGCGATCGCGCTTCGGCAGTAAGCTTGTCCCTGCGGGCAAAGAAGTCGCGAATTACTGCAAACTCCTTGTTGCTTAGGGCTGTATTGACAACGGCGTCCCTTTCCGCTAGAATACTGGTTAGGGATTCCTTTTTCCGCTCGACTATGACTATGGTTCCGGCGACTATGTCTCCCAGCCTGCGGCTGTCCTTGTGTATGAACATGGTAATAGCTCCGGTGGGATAGAATGCGGGCAGAAAATCGATCAAGCGCAGCAAATTCCGAAGCAGGATGCAAGAGACGTCGGCGGCGCGGCCATCCGTGCGCACCACCCGTATCTTCATCAGGACCTTGCCGGGCGTTCTTCCTTTCAGCAAAAGCTCGAAGATGAAGAAGTAGCCATAAAGGATGATAACGCTAGCCAAGATGAACAAAGCCAGATACGCGTCGCTAACCTCATAACTCCAGTCCCACAACGGAGCAGCCAGCGGTAAAAGGGTAACTGCTTGGATGACCATGTCGATAAGCAGCGCCGAAAAGCGGGAGCCCAGCCCCGCCACCGTATAGGCAATGTCCACCTGTTCCGGGGTGTGAAGCCGATAATCGTCCACAGTACCACTCCTTTCCCAACGCGGGCGATGCCCGCAGGCCCTGTATGGGCTCTTTGAATAATCGCTACTAAACTGAAGGCAGGGAGCCATGTATGTTAGAAACCGAATTTATCAAGCGGAATTCCACGGTCTGGGAAGACCTGGAGAACTCGCTGAAAAACAAAGCAAATAGCTTTAAAAACATTGAGCATCTGACAAGCTTGTACCGCATAGCAAGCGGCCACTTGAACTATGCCAGGTATCATTACCCGGGCAGCCGACTCTGCGGCTATTTAGAGGACCTGGCCGCCCGCGCCCATGTCGCAATGTACGCGCACGCAAAGCCTCGCGGTTCCAGCCGCTTCTTCAGCCGGGTGCTGCCATTGTCCCTGCGAAACAATGCCCGTGCCATCTGCATATCAGCCGCCGTGTTTCTGTGCGCCGCACTCGTCAGCTATGCTGTCAGCACCATTAGCCCGCAGTACCTTGACGCCTTTCTGCCTGAAGGCCTTAAAGGCATTTCCCCTGACCAGCTGAAGACAGAGGAAGCCGACCTAGCGGGTCAGAGCGGAAGCGCAGTTTTGTCAAACTATATCATGGTCAACAACATCTTTGTAGCCATCCGCGCTTTTGGCTTTGGCATAACTTGTGGCGTTGGCACAATATACATCTTGGCTATGAACGGTTTTATGCTTGGCGCATTGGCCAGCCTCGTTGCGGGATACGGAAAATCCCTCTTTTTCTGGTCACTGATCCTGCCCCACGGCATATGGGAACTGACAGCGATTTTCATTGCCGGAGGTGCGGGCCTGCGCATCGGGTACAGCTTGATTCGCCCGGGTGCTTACCGGCGAAAAGACGCCCTTGTATTGGCTGCCCGCAGCGTCCTTGGCTTGATGGGCATGGTAGTAGTCATGCTGGCGGTAGCTGCCCTCATCGAAGGGTTCTACACCCCGTTGCCCATCAGGGCTGAGATCAAGCTTGTGTTCGCCTTTTTGACCATCCTGCCCCTCGTTTTGTACTTTTGGGTTACTGGGGCCTCCATTTCACTGAAAGATAATGCCTCACCGAACGGATAAGCAGTTCCGACGGTTCTGCCGCATACGCCCCTATGCCGCTCTTGTTTAGCAGTTCTGCCGCTGCCAGTACAGATTGTTTGCGGTGGACTGCGGCCGCCTTGAGGTACACGTCGAAAGGCTCTGCGGTTTCTTTCGATGCCAGCTCGTCCACCCCTTCGTCTGCCAGTGAGCTGAAAAAGACAGAGTGCCTGTGCATTATGGGTGCCATATCCGCAACAGCAGCCGCCGCTTCCTCTGAGCTGTCAAGGTATGTCAATACGCAGACAAAAGCCCTCTTTGAAAGCTTCTGCCGCAGCATGCTGCTCAAGGCTGCAGTGCTCGTGGGCCACTGTGTCGCCTGCGCACTGTACAATGACGACAGGATTTTGGCCGACTGGCGCGGGCCCTTGCCGGGGGGGAGGTACAGGACCACCTCCATGTGGTAAAGCAAAAGCCCCACCTTGTCACCGGAAGACAGTGCAACTTGCATCAGTGCGGCAGCCATTTCAAGCGCTCTGTCCAGTTTGGTCACCTCGCCGTTTGATGCCTGCATCCAGCGCCCCATGTCAACTGCAAGGATGACGTCCCTGTTTTTTTCCACGTCGTAAACGTTGGTCATGAGCTTTCCCGCCCTAGCCGTGGCTTTCCAGTTTACCTTGCGCCAATCGTCGTCAGGGGCGTATTCGCGGATCCCTGCAAATTCAGAGCCAATGCCACGCACCTTGTGAAGGGCGCTGTCCTCGCGGGAGAGCTGGCGGTGTTCCGCAAGCATGCGGTAATGCCGCATGGCGGAAAGGTTGGGGTAAACCGAGCCTTCGTCTTTGCATTCTATGGAAAACCTCTTGAACGCAAGCCCCCATCGGCCATGAACCTCCAGATAGCATTTGCCAAAAGAAAACACTCCCCTGCGCGTCGGCGTAACCAAATAGCTGCATGTGGCGCAATCGCTTTCCAAAAATAAATCATGTGCCTTGCCATCGCTAAAAAAAGTCTTGGGTGGACTGTCTGCCAAGCGCAGCTTGATGCCGCAAGGGCCTTTTGAATGGACGGTAACAAAAACCTCGCTGTCATTGCGCTGCTCGAAAGACGAGGGCAACTGGCGGCTTACCTCAAACCATTTGGCGCCTGGCGTCAGCAGAAAATCCAGCATGACGGCTAAAACTGCAAGCCCGTAAAGGGGTGCGGCAACCCACCATCCGCTTCTTTGCAATGCCATGACTATAAGGCTCAGGCAAAGTGCTAAAAACAGCAGCGCCACAAAGCGCAGGGTAATTCCTATGCGGTTCATTGCGGCACCGGCACAGCAGAAAGCACCTTGTCCAAAACTCTTTCCGGCGTAATGCCTTCTATTTCCGCATCCGGCGTAAGGAGCAGCCGGTGGCACAGTGCGTGTTTGGCAATGGATTTGAAATCTTCAGGGACGCAAAAACTTCGCCCTTCCATCACAGCCATGGCTTTTCCTGCCTGCAACATTGCGATCCCTGCGCGAGGGGAAGCCCCTAGGTACACTGCCGAATCGCGCCTTGTCGCCTCCAAAATATGGAGGATGTAGTCAAACAGCGTACCTTCCACATGAATTTCGTTCACTTCGGTCCTCGCCGCCATCACATCCTGCGGCGTGAGCAGCGGTTTCACCTCGTCAAGCAACTGCGCGTTGAAACCGTTCTGCACATTGTCCAGCAGGCGCTTTGCCTCCTGGTGCTCCGGATATCCCACAGTCAGTTTCACCATGAAACGGTCCAGCTGCGCTTCCGGCAGCGGATAGGTCCCCTCGTACTCGATAGGGTTTTGTGTGGCCAGCACCATAAAAGGCTGCGGCAAAACATAAGACGTGCCGTCGATTGTGACGCGGCTCTCTTCCATTGCTTCCAGCAAAGCGCTCTGGGTTTTGGGCGGGGTACGGTTGATTTCGTCAGCCAGCAGAAAACTGGTGAACAGAGGGCCTTGGCGCAGTACGAACCTGCCGGTTGAGGCGTCGTACACATTGGTGCCGATGATGTCTGACGGCATCAGGTCCGGAGTGAACTGCACCCGTTTAAACGGCGCAGCCACTACTTTGGCCATGGTGCGGGCTGCTAAGGTTTTCCCCAAGCCCGGCGCCCCCTCGATGATCATGTGGCCCCCAGCGATCAGGCAGACCGCCATCATGTGGCACAGTTCGCTTTGCCCCACTACTACTCTGGTCATCTCGTTCACCAGAATTTGAGAAACTTCATTTGCTTTCATAGCGTTCTTCCTTTTTTCTCTTGTCGATCTCAGCCATCAGCTTGCGGGCCGCCCCTTCGTTTGACAGATTTTCAACAGCTGCAGCCAATGACCCCTCTTTGTCCCACGGCGCACCGTAGCGCACACAGTATTGGTAATAGTATTGGGCACATTCCTTATAAGTGGATGATTTTTCAAGTGCCATCGCCATGGCGTAAACGCCCTCCAGCGGCTTCCTTGCGGTCAGCTTTTCCAAAAAAATGGGTTCCCCCAGCCTTTGCCCATAGAAAAACATCATGGAAAATGCCGCCAGCGCCACGCCCAGCAAAACCACGCGCATCCACGCGGGCAAAATGGACCACAAGCTCATATCTTCATTTGCCTGACTGTCTTGCGGATTGGCGCTTCTGCCGTATTCTTGAAACACGATAGTGCTCTCGTGGTACGGCCACATCAGTTCTACGAACTCAGCGGCGTTCGTGCGTATGTACGCATTCGTAAAGCGACGCTCATCCGGCAGCGTCAGAGCTCCTTCAGTATCCATTAAATAGTCGCTTCCCAAGGCAACAAGGACGCCGCCCCCCTGCCAGTCTTTGTGAGTGTTTCGCTTCACTTCAAACCCCAGGTCTGCCAAGAGCAGGTACGCCGCTTTGGTGCCGTCAGACTCAGTGCTGTAGCTTGAATACGGCTTGCTGTCTGCAGCGGGCATTCGGACGACAAGCAGGGCAGCCCCGACAAACAAAAGAGCCATCAAAATCCATATGCCTCTTCCCTTACTCATGCCGCCTGCCTCCGTTCCGGTGTTTTGCGGCAGTAAGCGAGAAAAGCCTCGTAGGTTTCCTTCAGTTCAGAATAACCGCCGAAGCGCACCCTGTTGAACACCCTGCGGAAAGCGTCAAACCCCTCCACGTCTTTGTAGCTGTTGCCTAAAAGCTCCCATTTGTACTGCATGCCGGTCTTGCTTTCGTCCCAAACGATCCAGCCCAGCCCGTGCAGCGCATGCAGATGCATGGCATACAGGGCAAGCAACGCGCCCGCCCAATCCTTCCGGCGAGCCAGCTCCTCGATGTGGGCAAATGGGTCTTCCCCGACTGCTTGCCCGTCTTGCAGCGGTTTTGTAAGTCTTTCAAAACGCCGTCTTCGCTCTGCCAAAACAAGGCGCACCAATAAGAAAAGCAAAGCCGCAACCAAAACAGCCATCAGGACAGGCCCTGCTCCGCTTAAGGAATCCATGATTTTGGGAATCGAACTCACTGCCGAGTCGGCGATCGAATCTCCTTCAGGTACATAGACCCAGCCACCATATTCTCCTTGACCTAAAATCCTGTCTATTGCCTCTGCAATTTGCTGTTCTGAAGGCATGCTACTCATAAGGCTTGTCCGGCGCCTCGAATTCTTGCTTGTCCGGTGCCTCGAATTCTTGCTTGTCCGG
>WRJV01000238.1 GCA_009778415.1 Clostridiales bacterium
CGCGCATATGCGCGGTGCGCGGGCATCGCCCGCGTTAGAGAGGAAAATAGACAAACAACGTTACTCCTGACAGTGGCGACATAGAGATGGGAGCAGACGGTCAAGAGTATCGATCTTCACAAAGAACAACGCTAAAACCTCTGCAAACCAACTACCAACTCTCCCCACAATCCAACTATCCCCCACTACCCACTACCATCCACCAACTCCCAACTACCATCTACCAACTACCAACTACCCACTCAAAACCAACTCCCCACAATCCAACTATCCCCAACTACCAACTACCAACTACCATCTACCATCTACCTACTACCAACTACCCACTACAAACTCCCCACTACAAACTCTACAAACTCCCAACTCCCAACCCTAACTGCCCCTTCAGCTTGAACTGCGAAATCAGTTGATCCAGCACGTGGGACTGCGCGCTCAGCTCCTCGGAGGCAGCGGCGCTCTCTTCGGCGGTGGCGTTGCTTTCATGCGTGACTTGAGCGACTTGGCCGATGCTATCGTTTATGCGGGCGATCCCGGAGGTTTGCTCCTCGGAAGAATTTGCTATCTCGCTGGCTATTTTGTTGCTCTCGCTTATGCCGGAAACTATCCCGACAAAGCTAGCGGCGGTTTCTTGGGCAATCCGCGCACCCAGTTCTGCCTTTTCTATGGAATTGGCAATAAGGCCGCCGGTGTCCTTGGCAGCTTCTGCGCTCTTTGCAGCCAAGTTGCGGACTTCTTCCGCTACGACCGCGAAACCCTTGCCGTGCTGGCCCGCGCGGGCGGCTTCGACGGCGGCGTTCAGCGCTAGGATGTTGGTCTGGAAAGCTATGTCGTCAATGACTTTGATAACTTTGCTTATGGATTGGCTGGCTTGGTTGATTTCGTTTACGGCAGCAGTCATTTCATCCATCTGACGGTTGCCCTTTTCGGCGTTGTGCATGATTTCGTTGGCTTTTGATGCTGAGAGTCTGGCTAATTCCGCATTGGCTTTTGTACGCTCCGATATTTCGGATATGCTTGTCAAGACGCCGGACACGGTATCGGCCTGCTGAGCGGAACCCTGTGCCAGCGCCTGCGCCCCGCTGGATATTTGGCTGGCGTCTGCCGCCACTTGGGACGCGGCAGCTTTTATATCGACGAACATCTCGTTGAGGCTGCCGAGCATTTTTTGAAGGGCCAGGTTCATGACGTCTTTATCGCTCCTAGGCGTTATCTCCACCGTCAAATCGCCGTCAGCCAAAGCTTCGGCAATCTCTGCCTGCGCCTTTGTGTTGTCTGCCAGCGTTTGGAACGACTTGACCAGCAGCCCGATTTGGTCGTCCACCTTGTAGTCCACGTGCGCGCTTAGGTCGCCCTTGGCGATAGACTCAGCCGCAGTGGTTATGTTGCGCAGCGGGTTTATTACGCTGGCGGTGATCGTAAGCGTCAAAATGACCGAGGCGACAAAGGCTGCAACCATGAACATGAGGATGAGGATTGTGCAGAACTGCCCAAGCTGCAAAATCTCTTTGCTTTTGCCTTCAGTCATTTCTGCGTAGCGGTCTTCCATTTCGGATAAAATCGTTATGACTTCCTGGGTTTGGGGAAGGATCACGTTTATCACCTCGCGCCTTGCGCTTTCAATGTCCCCCAATTGCATGTATGTCACGACAGTCTTTGCGTCGTTGTGGATAAACTCGTGAGGGGCTTTAAGCTTGTCGAACATTGCACGGATTTCAGGGTCGCTTATGTTCTTTGCCTCCTCACTGTTGGTCCATTTGCCCAAGGCGCATGTTTCCGGATCCAGCGAGCCGGTAAAGTCGCTTCCGGTCAGCACTGCCTCGGTCAGGTTCTGGCGCCAGTTGTAGTGCGCGTTCAGTACGCTCGTGATGCCTGCGCTTTCAATATCGGTTTCGTGCAGCTCCTCTGACAGGCGGGTGAGCATTTGAGCAGAAATTAGCCCGACAATGCCTATGATTGTCCCGATTATTGCCACAATTATGAATCCAGCGAGAATTTTTGTACGAAATTTCACAGTGCCACCAACCTTTCAATGTGCGCAGCAGCGCCTTCGTAATCCATCATCATCACCATGTCTTTTAACTGCTCGATTTCATCCTTCAATGTACCTGAGACGCTCATCGCGTTCAGGTTTTGAAGCTCCTGCTCGATAAGCACGAAGTCCACGTCGTCAATAGCGTTGAGCAAGTTCCCAAAGACCTGCAGCATCTGCATGGGTATCTCCTTTTTCCCGCTGTCCCTGTTCATTGCCGAAAAAGCGTCCTTCAATTTGCTGTTCAGATGGCGCAGCCCGTCTAAAAAAGCAGGCAAGTTGGCAATGCAGTATTCAATGTCCATTTTGTCTGACGCGTTTTCAAAGGCATAGGCTTTCTTGGACAGGTCAACTGCGCCTATGTTGGCCAGCGCCCCTTTGATGCCGTGTACTTCTATTCGGAAATTCTCAATGTCGTCTGTTGCCAGGAACTCGTCCAGATTCTTGACGCTTTTGTCAATTTCTTGCGTCATCAGCTTCAGAGACTTCTCGTATACGTCCCGCAAGCCGCAAATCCTGTCAAGGCCAGCCGACACTGAAAGCCCTTCAATCTGCCCAATCTTCCCCCAGAACACCTTGTGCTCGTCGTCGTCGGCCTCGTCGAAGGCGCCCATTCCGGATGGCGGAGTCAGAAGCTTTTCAGATGGTATCCATTTCTTCAGTATGTGCATCAACTCTTCTTTCATGATAGGCTTCCAAAGATAGTCGTCCATCCCGGCCTCCAGCATGGTCTCCTTTGCCCCTACCACGGCGCTTGCGGTGAGTGCGACTATCGGCACGTCAAGGCCCATCGAGCGGATGATTTTCGTCGTGTCGATGCCGCTCATTTCTGGCATCCTGTGATCCATGAACACAATGTCGTATTTTTTCTGCAAGATCATTTCAATCGCCTGCTTGCCGGAAGTGGCAGCGTCCGCTTGGATTTTGCACAGCTCAAGGAGGCCGCAGGCGACGTTCAGGTTTGTGCGGTTGTCGTCGACCACGAGCACCACCGCCTCAGGTGCGTAGATTATGATGTCCCTTGTGTCTATGCGTACAATGAGGGCCGGGTCGCCCAATTCGTAAGGGATTTTGACAATAAACGACGTCCCTTGCCCGTATTCAGACTCAAGCGTTATGCTTCCGCCCATCATGTCGACGATAGCCTTTGTGATCGAAAGCCCGAGGCCGGTCCCTTTCGTGTTGCGGTTTTTCAGTATGTCCGCCTGCTCAAAGGCGTTGAACAGGGTAGGTATGTTTTCAGTCGCTATGCCTATGCCGGTGTCGCTTACCGTGAATTCCAACACGTTGTCCGTGAAAACGACGGCCAGCTGCACGTAGCCCTTTTCCGTGAACTTGATCGCGTTGCTGAGCAAATTCAAAAGCACTTGGCGGAGCCGCACGTCGTCCCCGTAAAGGTATATGGGGGCGTCCTCCTGCATGACCAGTTTGAAGGTCAAGTTTTTGTCTTCGACTAAAAATTGCGCCATTGACCCTATGTTGTCGACAAGCATGTTGAAGTCATAGTGTACCGGCACCAGGCTCAATTTCCCCGCCTGTATTTTTGAAACGTCCAAAATGTCGTTGATGATTTCCAATAGAGAAATAGCGGACATTTTGATGTCGTTTGCGTACCTAAGTTGGCGCTTGTTCAGGTTTTCCTGCAGCAGTAGCTCGGACATGCCCAAAACGGCGTTCATCGGTGTACGGATTTCATGTGACATGTTTGCCAGGAACTGGCTCTTCGCCTCGTTGGCTGCTTGGGCGGCTTCCTTTTGCAGCCTCGATTCGCGTTCCTTTTCGGCGATCTCCCTCAGCTTCTCTTCGTTGGCCTTGTTCTCGCGAAGGTCGAATGAATAAGAAAGATAGTAGAACTTGTCCTTCCACGGGATCCTCAAGACCTTGGAATCCACCGGGACAAGCTCCCCCTTTGACGTCATGAACGTCCGCTCCAAGCGGTAGTAGCCTTTGTCGTCAACGACTCGCATGATTTCATCTGACATGTCTTTCGACTTTGTCCCGTCTGGTTGGTACTCTGGGAAATAACTGTAAAAATCCCTGTGAAACTCAGCCTTGTCGGAAACGCCAAACACGTTCAAAGCTTCTTGGTTGCAGTCTATGATATTGCCTTGGTCGTCCCGCATTATGCATATCATGGGGTTGCCGTTCAACATGAGTTTTATACGGTCTTCGGCTTCTTTTGCTTCCTTTTCTTTCATTATTGACTTGGTTATGTCGTAATAGTACACAATCAGCCGATGGCCGGTGAGCCATGATATGCAGGCAATCGTAACCATAAAATGAACCGGCGTCCCGTCGCACTTTTCCAGTTGAACGGTGGTCTGCACGAAACCATTTTCAAAGGCGGACTTTATGCCGTTTACGCGCAAATCTTCGGTCAAGCTTCCGTCTGGCTGATATTTCGGCTGGAGTGCAAGGAAGTTGGTGTTGAAATCTTCCGGCGACAGGTCTTCCGAAATGCCGAAAGTGCGGGCGATTTCACGATTGTAGGCAACCACTTCGCCTTTCTCGTTCCACACTTGGCATGGCAGCAATGTCGAGCCGAGCATGTCGCTCAGCCGGTGCTCAGCTTCCTCTGCCCAAACGTCAGTCAGGTCGCGCATGATGACAACAGTGCCCTCAAAAAGGTCGTTCTCGTCCTTGATCTTGCCGTAGATTATCCTGTACATGCGTTGCGTCCCGTCTGACCAGGTTACGGCGTCGTCTTCGACGAAACTCTCCTCTTCGGCTAGGATGCGCTTCATCCTTTGCCCGCTGCGCTCGATGTAGCTCTTGTCAGAAAAATCCTGCAGCGCATAATGCAGGGGTTTGCCGATGATGTCAGCCATTTCCTTGTTCATCATTTTCGCGTAGCTGTCGCTGCAATATAGAATATTGAAATCCTTATCCATAAGCAGTGATATGTTTGACGTGCTGTCAACGAGTATCTTTATGTAATTGTTGAGTTTGCGCAGTTCATGAGTGCGCTCGTCCACGCGTTTTTCTACTGTGCGCAAGTTTTCATGCAGCGCATGCAGCATCTCGCTGAACGCGCGCCGCAGAGTGGATATCTCGCTATTTGCGTATTGGTCGTCTTTTGAGCTTTGAAAAATATCCGCCGAAAAGTCGCCGGCGGCGACTTGGAGCGCTTGGCGGGCTAGTGCCCTGATGGGGCTCACGACTTTAACTGCGCTGAAAAAGATGATGACGATAATAAAGAGTAGGCAAACCGCGCTTGCGAAAACGATCACGGAGACGACATAATAAGCCTCGTCATACAATGTGCCGAGTGGAGAGCCAACGTACAGGTACAGTATCTCAGATTCGCTCCCTGAATTCAGCAATATCGGCTGTAGGCACAAGAACACTTTTTCATTGAGGATGGGGGACATAATCTCTTCGCAAAACAGCTCTCCTTGGCTCATGGCGCTGCGAAAAGCAGATATGTTGTCATAGCCCAGGTCTGCCAGGTTTTCCCCGACTAGTTCCGGGCGGTCTGAGTGCAGCACAGTCATGTCTTGACTCAAAAGCATCACAACGTCGTCGCCCTGTGCGCGAAGATGGTGGTTCAGCGAAACGACGTCCCTGTGGAGCACGTCTACGCCGCACACGCCTATGGTTTCGCCGTTGGACACGAGAGGCGCACTGATCGACACCACGTAGACAGGGCCGTCGCCTAGGCCGTAATCGTTTAGTTTTGCTGCGCTTGCGTATACTTTGCCTTCTGTCAATGGCACGTAGTACCAAGGCGAAGATTTCGGGTCATTGAGAGGGTCATCTAGGCTTGAAGGGTTGAGTTTGGCGCTTGCGCCGTCAACGACTACGTACCCCTTTTTATAAAACTTGTCTTCGTACTGTGTGCCTTTTTCAAGAAACAGCCAAGCGCTGTGAATGCTCGTGTTGTTTTCAAGCAGGGTTTTCAGTATGCTGTCGGCTGACTCGTCAAAGGTTTCCGAGTGGAAATCAAGCCCCCCAAGGGTTTCTTGCGTAATGTGCAGCCATTGCGTCATGTTGTTGAAACTGGCAGTGATAGAATCGGTGACATGACCTGCGTTTTCAGCGTCAAGCGCCTTGGCGCTTTCAATGCTTTTTAAGAACAGTGAATTCGTGATGAATGCTATCATCAGGGTGAAAACTATTACAACGGAAGATATTGCCACAATAATCATCCTGTTCAGTGTGGATATCCTCTTGTGTTTGCGCTTATCCATGGCTTGTCCCCCTGCCTATTTCTCGTACTTTGCCGGATATTTGAATGAACAGGTCTGTCAATTGCGGGTCGAACTGGGTTCCACGGCCTTCTGCGATGATCTGCATGGCCTCTTCGTGGGACCAAGCTGTTTTGTACGGCCTGGTTGAAATTAAAGCGTCATATACGTCAACAATAGCCATCATTCGTGCCTGCAGAGGGATTTCCTCGCCTTGCAAGCGGTCTGGGTAGCCGGTTCCGTCCCACCTTTCATGATGCCTGTGGGCCAGCGTTTTCGCGTATTCCAGGAAAATCTGGTTGGGCACTTTGTTCTGCAGGCTTTCCAGCAGCATTTTCCCATATAGCGAGTGCAGCTGCATGTTCGCAAGCTCCTCGTCCGTAAGCCGGGTTTTTTTAAGCAAAATGTCGTCCCGAATCTTGATTTTCCCCACATCGTGCAGCAGGGCGGATTTTAAGAATGCGTCTATGTCCCATGTTGCTATCTCGTCGGAATAGAATTTTGTCTTGACCATTTCGTCCAGCAGTATTTTCAGGTATTTTTGGACACGCTCCACGTGCTGCCCGGTTTCTTCGTCCCTGAACTCGATCACCTCCGCCGCCCAGACGATTACGGCGTTCTGCAGGTCTGCTATGTCGCTGGTCCGCTGGTTAACCATTTCAATCAGGTTCCCGTTGTACTCGCGAAGCTCGTCCTTTTGCGATTGCAGCAGCAAGTGAAGCTCGACCCTTTTAAGCAGGAGAGGTGGGGAAAACGGCTTGGTAATGTAGTCGACCGCACCAAGGGAAAGGCCCAAAAGCTCGTCCTCGATTTCGTTTTTCCCGGTCAGGAAAATTACTGGTATTTCACTGACTTCAGGGTCTTTTTTCAACTCTTTGATGGTGTCGTACCCGCTCATTCCCGGCATGTCTATGTCAAGCAAAATCAAGTCTGGCTTTAGCTTTTTTAACGAAAGCAGGAGCTTTTCACCTGACGGAATAGTGACCACGGTGTATTTGTGCTGCAAGGCATTTTTACCCGTATTTAAATTGACGATATTGTCGTCAACCAAAAAAATACGAAGCTTTTGTTCTTCCATTTTAGTTACCCCTTCACCTTATATTAAGTTAACCCCAATACCGAAATATCGACCGTTTTGACAAACCCACAGAGAAGCCTGAGCATAAGATAGTGACTGTGTTTTTCAACAGCTACAATAACCGTATGATTAATAATAATACCATATATTCATCTACTTAGCAAATTGTTTCATAAAAATGGATGAAGATATTTGCTGCGCCTGTATTATTGTGTTTGAACTTGACAATTGTTGTAATTGCAGGTATATTAAGAGTGATCAAGATACCTCTCCGATTCACCATAGACTTAAGCCAATGGTGAACGTTAGGGCGAACGGAGCAATCCGGACGCCTGCCTTTTTGCAAAGGAGAAGTGCATCGAAACTGAGCAGATGCAAAACAACGAAAGGAGGAAATTTTGATTGAGAGAAACGCAAAGATACTCTACGTAGACCTGACTCGCAAAAGCATAAGGACAGAATCCCTCGATGCGGAAACTTGGCGGAAATACCCGGGGGGTTCCGCGCTTGGCATGTACCTTATGCTGAAAGGGATGGATCCCGCCACAGACCCGCTTTCGCCTGAAAACATGCTGATCTTCTCGGTGTCGCCGCTTACGGGGCTTCCGGTGAGCGGCCTTTCCAGGATGTGCGTGACCACAAAGAGCCCACTGACAGGAACTGCGGGAGATTCGCAGGTAGGGGGTTTCATCCCGTCGCACCTAGCGGCAAACGGGTACGATTCTTTAGTCATTACCGGAAAAGCAGATTCGCCGGTGTATCTTTTCATCGACAAGGAAAAGGTCGAGATAAAAGACGCCAAGGCGCTGTGGGGGATGACGACGGACCAGGCAGAGGAAGCCATCGCAAAAGAGCTTGGCAGCGAGAAGACAGAGTCGTCGATCATAGGCCCCGCCGGGGAAAACCTGGTGAAGTTCGCTGCGATAATCCACATGAGGAGCAGGGCGAACGGCAGAAACGGCACCGGGGCTGTGATGGGCTCAAAAAATTTAAAGGCGCTGGTGGTGAAAAGGCAGCAGATGCCAAAGCCATTTGATGCGGAAGGGCTAAAGGCCCTGACCAGGAACGTCAGGGAAAGGATTGCAGCAAACCAGACAATGGTGGACACTGCGCGGCACGGCTCTGCGGTCTGCGTCGACGCCCATGCAGCAGAAGGGTTTTTGCCTAGCTTCAACTGGGAGGCGGGCATTATGGACGGATGGAAAAGCACCGCAGGGACCACGATAACGAAAACCGTGCTGAAGGAAAGGGACACCTGCTTTGGCTGCGCGGTCCGCTGCAAAGGCGTAGTGGAGATCAAGGGCAAAGTCGACCCGAAATTCGGCGGGCCGGAGTACGAAACCTGTTCAACTTTTGGTTCGTACTGCGGGAATACGGACCT
>WRJV01000239.1 GCA_009778415.1 Clostridiales bacterium
TCTCAAACGAAGCCGTGGCGGCGGCAGCGGCGTACATCCTCGCAAACTTCGGCCAGCCGTACATAGGCAACAATATCTATTCAAACAAGAAAAAGGACGTTCAGGACGCCCATGAGGCGATACGGCCCAGCTACGTCGACATGAACCCGGATTCCATCAAGGAATCTTTGACGAGGGACCAGTTCAACCTTTACAAGCTTATTTGGTCCAGGTTCGTTGCAAGCAGGATGAGCGACGCGCTTTTTGACAGCGTTGCGGCAGAAATTCACAACGGGGAATACACTTTTAAAGCTGTTGGCTCAAAACTCAAGTTTAACGGCTTCCTTAAGGTGTATAAAGATGTACAGAAGGACGACGAAGACAAGCTGCTCCCGAAGCTGAAAACCGGAGAGAAGCTGAAGCTGTCCGAGCTGTTGAGCGAGCAGAATTTCACCCAGCCCCCTTCAAGGTTCACAGAGGCCAGCCTGGTGAAGGACCTTGAGGAGAAAAACATAGGAAGGCCCAGCACGTACGCCCCGATCATTGCGACCCTCCTCGACAGGAAATACGTGGCAAAGGACAAGAAGGCCCTGACCCCGACAGAGCTTGGGTTTATCGTGACCGAGCTCATGGAGAAGTATTTCAACGAGATCGTCGACGCGGGCTTCACGGCCGAACTAGAGGACAAGCTGGACGACGTCGAGATAAAGAACGCGGACTGGAAGAGCATTGTCGGCGAGTTCTACGGCACGCTGAAAACCGAACTTGAGGTTGCGGACAACGAAATTGAAAAAGTAGTAATCGAGGACCAGCTGTCGGGGGACTTGTGCGAGCTGTGCGGGAAGCCGATGGCCATCAAGCACGGCAGGTTTGGGGAGTTCCTGGCCTGCATCGGGTACCCGGACTGCAAGAATACCAAGGCGATTGTGAGCAAGATAGACGTCAAATGCCCTGCCTGCGGCAAGGACATAGTGAAGCGCAGAGGGAAGTCCGGCAAAATATTTTACGGGTGCAGTGGATATCCGGATTGCAATCAGGTATACTGGTATAAGCCGGTGAAGGAAACCTGCAAGGTGTGCGGCAGCCTGCTGGTCGAGAAAAAACTGAAAAGCAGCACCTTGTCTTGTTCAAACAGCGAATGCAATTACAAAGAGTAAGCATACACAATAGGAGGGAAGTACAATGGGATATTTTCACGCGACTACGATTGTGGCGGTAAAAAGGGGCCCCGGCGACATTTGCATCGGTGGCGACGGCCAAGTTACCACCGGGGAAAAGACCGTGATGAAGCACGGCGCGAAGAAAGTGAGAAAGATTTACAAAAATACTGTTCTGACCGGGTTTGCGGGTTCTGTCGCGGACGCTTTCACGCTAACGGAGAAATTTGAAAAAAAGCTTGAAGAGCATGCCGGCAACTTGAAGAGGGCGGCTGTCGCTTTGGCCCAGACCTGGCGGTCCGACAGGGCGATGCGCAGCTTAGAGGCGCTGATGATCGCCGCCGACAAGGAGAGCCTGCTGCTGATATCAGGGACCGGCGAGGTGATAGACCCAGACCAGGATTTCATCGCAATAGGCTCAGGGGGCAATTTCGCTTACGCGGCAGCGCACGCGCTGTACAACCATACTGACATGAGCGCGGAGGAGGTCGTCAGGGAATCGCTGAAGATAGCTTCTTCGATTTGCGTGTACACAAACGACAACATTTCAGTGGAAAAATTATAAGGGGGACGAAGATGGCAAACACGTTGTACAAAATGACGCCAAAAGAAATCGTGCAGGAGCTGGACAAGTACATCATAGGGCAGGACGAAGCAAAAAAATCGGTGGCCATCGCTTTGAGGAACAGGTACAGGAGAAGCCTTCTGCCGGAAGAGATGAAGGAAGAGATCACTCCCAAAAATATCCTCATGATGGGGCCGACCGGGGTAGGCAAGACAGAGATAGCCCGGAGGCTCGCAAAATTGATGGATGCGCCTTTCGTTAAGGTCGAAGCCACAAAATTCACTGAAGTCGGGTATGTGGGGCGGGACGTCGACTCGATGGTGAGGGACTTGGTCGAAGCTTCGATCCGCATAACGAAGCAGGGCAGGCTGCAGGAAAAGTACTCGATAGCCGAAGAAATAGCGGAAGAAAGGATAATCGAAGCGATCATCCCCGGAAAGAAAAAGGCTTCGCAGGCCGGCAACCTGAAGACGCCTTTCGACTTCATCCTCGGCGGCGGGTACCAGAGCCAAAAACAGCAGTACGAAGAGTCGAAGATGAACGAGCAAGTCCAGGAGCCTACAGAAACCGAGCTCGCCAGGGAACAGGTCAGGCAGCAGCTGAAGGACGGGCTGCTCGAAGACCAGTTCATCGAGATTGAGGTGCTGGACGCGCCCAAGGGCAACGCCCTCGACATGAGCAACGAGGGCATGAGCATAGCGATAGGGAACATATTTGGCGACATGATGCCACCGAAGAAAAAGAAAAAGAAGGTCAGGGTCAGGGACGCGAGGAAGATTTTGCGCGAGCAGGAAGCGCAAAACCTGATCGACATGGACCAAGTGACAGAGGAAGCCCTTCAAAACGCTGAACAGAACGGCATCATCTTCATCGACGAAATAGACAAAATCGCTTCAGGGTCCAGCTACAGGACGGGCGCGGACGTTTCGAGGGAAGGCGTGCAGCGCGACATCCTGCCCATAGTCGAGGGCAGCGTAGTGAACACCAAGTACGGGCCGGTAAAAACGGACCACGTGCTGTTCATAGGATCCGGGGCGTTCCACATAGCAAAGCCAACTGACTTGATACCTGAGCTCCAGGGGAGGTTCCCGATAAGGGTCGAGCTTGAGAACCTGACCAAAGACTCCTTCGTGCAGATACTCACGATTCCTGAAAACGCGCTTTTGAAGCAGCACAAGATGCTTCTGGAGACAGAGGGCATCAACATTGAATTCACCGACGAGTCGGTGGAAGAAATCGCGAACATGGCGTTCCTCATGAACGAACAGACGGAAAACATCGGGGCGAGGCGGCTGCACACGATCATGGAAAAGCTGCTGGAAGACATATCGTTCAACATCCCTGACATGGAAGAGGACGTCGTCATAGACAAGGAGTACGTTCAGGAAAAATTCAGGGAAAAAATTCATCCGGAGGACCTGGACAAATACATCCTGTAAAACGCCAAACTGGACGCCCGAAAATAATTATTGGAAAAATCAAAATAGTATTTATTTATTGCCGCAAGGAGTGTATAATAGATATAATGAGTTTCTGAACGAACAACAGCTTAATAAACGACAGGAGGACAGGTTATGGGAACAGACATATTATCTAAAGTCAGGAAGCTTAATTGGGTTTTGCAGGAAAGCGCGACGGGCGCTTTGTCCTTCAACGAGATCTGCAACATATTCAGCGACCTGATGAATTCAAACGTCTATATTGCGAGCAAAAAAGGCAAAGTGATCGGTGTCCACTATAAAATACGCTCGGACAGTTCGACGATTACGGATGCCGAAACCGGAATTGAAAAATTCCCAAGCGAATACAACGACGCTTTTTTGAGGATCAGCGAGACGAAGGCAAACCTCAAGGGCGACGAAGCGCTTGAGATTTTCAAGCACGACTACGACACGTCCGAAAAGCTTCACACGATAGTGCCCATACTCGGCGGCGGGAAAAGGCTTGGGACGCTGGTTCTGACCAGGTACTCCCCTGACTTCAACGACGAGGACCTAGTGCTGGCAGAGTACGGGGCCACAGTCTGCGGTCTTGAAATACAAAGGCAGGAAACTATCGAAATAGAAAACGACCAGAGAAAGAGCAACGTAGTCCAGATGGCGATCGGGACGCTTTCGTACTCAGAAATCGAGGCAGTGCAGCAGATATTTCAGGAACTCAGCGGCAGCGAAGGTTTTTTGGTCGCAAGCAGGATTGCGGACCGTTCAAGCATCACAAGGTCAGTGGTGGTCAACGCCCTCAGAAAGCTGGAAAGCGCGGGCATCATCGAGACAAGGTCGCTTGGCATGAAGGGGACGCACATAAGGATTTTGAACGACAAGTTCACAGAGGGCCTCAAAAAACTGAGGTAGTTGGCGCAAGGTGACCGGATGCTGAAATTCAACGAAAACAACGAAGTCGTAGGCAGCGAGGCGTACAGGGCAATCCTGGTTGGCCGGCAAGGCGCGGAAGACGTCGCGTTCTCGATGGAGGAGCTGTCTGGGCTAGCGGAAGCGGCGGGCGCCGAAGTTCTGGGGCAGATGGTGCAAAACCTAGAAAAGCCCGTCAGGGCCACTCTGATCGGGAAGGGGAAAGTAGCCGAGCTCGCTGAAATGATTCAAAACATGGATGCGGACACGGTGATTTTCAATGACGAGCTGTCGGGCGTACAGCTTCGGAACTTGGAAGACCAGCTCGGCGCAAAGGTCATCGACAGGACGATACTGATCCTGGACATCTTCGCCGCCAGGGCGGTGTCGGGCGAGGGCAAGCTTCAGGTCGAGTTCGCCCAGCTGCAGTACAGGCTCCCGAGGCTTACCGGCTTTGGGAAATCCCTCTCCAGGCTTGGGGGCGGGATCGGCACAAGGGGGCCCGGCGAAAAGAAGCTTGAGACCGACAGGCGGCACGTCAAAAAAAGGATGGACGACATCAAGGCCGAGATTAAGAAGATAAAAAGCAGCAGGGACGTCCAGCGCTCGAAGAGGGAAAAATCCGAAATCCCGGTGGTCGCCCTCGTCGGCTACACCAACTCGGGGAAATCCGCCGTAATGAACAAGCTCCTTGAGATTACGGACAAAACCGACAAGTCGGTTTTTGTAGAGGACATGCTCTTCGCCACTTTGGACACCGCGCAGCGGAGCATCAAGCTCGACAACAACAACGAGTTCATACTCATCGACACTGTGGGGTTCGTGAGCAAGCTGCCCCATTCCCTGATAAACGCTTTCAAGGCGACGCTGGAGGAGGTCACGTACGCAGACCTGCTGCTCCACATAGTCGACGTTTCGTACGAAAACCATGATTTCCACATCGAAGTCACAGAGCAGGTGCTTAAGGAAATCGGCGCCGGGGACAAGAAGAAGCTGACCGTTTTCAACAAGACAGACCTGCTCCCCCCCGAAATGGGCGGCGCGGCTGGCGACGGGGCGTTTAAGGCGTCTCCCGCAAGCGTTGGCGTTTCGGCGAAAACCGGCTACGGCATGGAAGGGTTGCTGGAAAGGATCAAGGGAGAGCTCTTTTCAGACAGGGTAACGGCCGCGTTCCTGATACCTTACGACAAGGGCAGCGTTTCTTCGTACATCTGCGAGAAGGCAGAAGTGTACTCCATGGACTACACCGAAGAAGGGGTGCTTTTGAGCGCTTGCGTGGCGAATGCCGACTATAGCAGGTTGAGGCAGTATGAACAGATACAAGACTGTGGCAAATGAAGCCGTAGCGGAACAGGTGATTGAAAAATCCAGGTTTATAGCCCATGTCAAACCGGTAGAGACAAAGGACGAGGCCGACAGGCACATAGCCGGCGTGCGGGCGGGCCACAGGGACGCAGACCACAACGTGCCGGCGGTGGTCATAGGCGACAAGTTCCAGCTGCAATGGGCAAGCGACGACGGCGAGCCGCAGGGGACTTCGGGGGCGCCGATAGTGCAGATGCTGGTCAAGGAAGGGGTCACGAACGTGGCCGTCGTCGTGACGAGGTATTTCGGAGGCGTCAAGCTCGGGACGGGGGGGCTCGTCAGGGCGTACACAGGCAGCGCAAAGCTGGGCCTTGCCGCAGCCGGCGTGTGCCAAGTGAAGGACATGTCGCTTCTGACAGTCAGAATCGGCTACGAGCACCTGAACAAGATCAAGAGCATCGCAGGGAGCGGAGGGTTTGAAATAATGGAAGTGCTGTATGAGGACAAAACCACTTTGAAGCTTTCTACAGACCCCGAGAACAGCATCCGGGTAAAGTCGCTGCTCGACGACATTTCGTCAGGCGCGTGCGCTTTGATTTCAGAATCGCTTGAGCTTGTTAAAGTTTTATGAATTTTAACATTTGTAAATTTTTGCATTGACAAGATAGCCAATATTGTGCTAAGATATAAAACGGTTCACATTATTGGCAGCGTTCCAAGGTAGCTCAATGGTGGAGCACTCGGCTGTTAACCGATAGGTTGTGGGTTCGAGCCCCACCCTTGGAGCCAACCGGGGCACATAGCTCAGCTGGGAGAGCACCTGCCTTACAAGCAGGGGGTCATAGGTTCGAGTCCTATTGCGCCCACCAATGCGGCCTGGTAGTTCAGTTGGTTAGAATGCCAGCCTGTCACGCTGGAGGTCGTCGGTTCGAGCCCGATCCAGGTCGCCATTGTGATTTGACAACGCTTGCTGGTGTGGCTCAACGGTAGAGCAGCTGATTTGTAATCAGCAGGTTGGGGGTTCGATTCCCTCCACCAGCTCCATAACTAAATATCGTGGAGGGGTTCCCGAGTGGCCAAAGGGGGCGGACTGTAAATCCGTTAGCTGAGCTTTCGATGGTTCGAATCCATCTCCCTCCACCAGTTTATGCGGAAGTGGCTCAGGGGTAGAGCATCGCCTTGCCAAGGCGAGGGTCGCGAGTTCGAATCTCGTCTTCCGCTCCAATTTTTTGCGGATGTAGTTCAATGGCAGAACTTCAGCCTTCCAAGCTGATAGCGTGAGTTCGATTCTCATCATCCGCTCCACACCATGGGCTCATAGCTCAGTAGGATAGAGCAACGGCCTTCTAAGCCGTGTGTCCGGGGTTCGAATCCCTGTGGGCTCGCCATTTTAAGAATGGGGTATAGCCAAGCCGGTAAGGCAACGGACTTTGACTCCGTCATTCGTAGGTTCGAGTCCTGCTACCCCAGCCATTGGACCCATTAGCTCAGTCGGCAGAGCACTTGACTTTTAATCAAGGTGTCCCGCGTTCGAACCGCGGATGGGTCACCAATTTTTTACAACGCGGGCTGTTGCCCGCAAAGCAAACGAGCCTCATCGCCTGGAGAGGTGTCCGAGCGGTTTAAGGAGCTGGTCTTGAAAACCAGTGACTCCGAAAGGGGCCGTGGGTTCGAATCCCACCCTCTCCGCCACAAAAACTCAATAGTTCATCCGGAGAAGTACTCAAGTAGGCCGAAGAGGACGGTTTGCTAAACCGTTAGGCTGGGTTAACCGGTGCGTGGGTTCGAATCCCACCTTCTCCGCCACGTAGGGGTATAGCTCAGTTGGTAGAGCGATAGTCTCCAAAACTATGCGCCGCGGGTTCGAGTCCTGCTACCCCTGCCAAACAGCAATTGCCGAATCATTCATATTGCGGGGTGTAGCGCAGCTTGGTAGCGCAACTGGTTTGGGACCAGTGGGTCGCGGGTTCAAATCCTGCCACCCCGACCATGCACAACAGCGGGGCTAGTATCCCGGGCGTTTTTTTTGCGGCACTTGATCGGGGCAGGCCGGAGAGATGCTGCAAAGGAGGCAGGTCAGGTATGAAGCACAATTTAACTATTAGGGAGTTCTCCGAGATATCCGGGGTCGAGGTCACGACGCTCCGCTATTGGGACGAGATCGGCATTTTCAGCCCGATGCACCGCAACCCGGAGACAAACTACCGGTACTACACTTTGCCTCAAGTCCTCGCGCTGAATTTCGTAACTGCGCTCAGCGACCTGAACGTCCCGCTGAAAACCATAGGCGAACTGAGGAGGAACCGCAGCCCCGACAAGCTTATGAAGCTGATAAGGTCCCAGGAAAAGATTATAGACAGCGAGATGCGCGACCTGCAAAAACGTTTTTCCATCATGCACACCAGGCGCGAGCTGATCGATTACGGGATGCGCGCCGACGTGGACCAGATAAAAATCCTTTGGCGTGAAGACAAGGCCATGGTCATGTGGCCGCAAAACGAGTACGAAGAAGGGGACACCTTTTTGGAACCGTTCGCAAACTACGTCAAGCAGGCGCCCGAACTGCACATCGACCTCAGCTATCCGGTCGGAGGGTACTTCGAGAGCATGGAGTCCTTTCAAGAAGACCCGGAGCGGCCGCTCAGCTTTTTCACGGTAGACCCAAGCGGCACGCACACCCGGAAAGCCGGAGAGTACCTCATAGGGTTCGTCCGGGGCGATTACGGCAAAATTGGGGACTTGGCTGACAGGATGGCGGCGCATGCGGCGAAAAAAGCGCTGAAGATTGCAGGCCCGGTGTACCTTTTTTATCTGCACGACGAATTTTGCACACACGAACCGTCAGAGTATTTGGCAGAGGCTTGCGTGGCTGTTGTGAGAGAGTGAAACAAAAAAACCTTGACTTTGCGCCGTATTTACTTTATAATGCCTTTCAGGGCAAACAATTGGGGCCATTAGCTCAGTTGGTCAGAGCGTCCGGCTCATAACCGGCAGGTCCGGGGTTCAAGTCCCTGATGGCCCACCATTCGCCCAGATAGCTCAGTAGGTAGAGCAGAGGACTGAAAATCCTCGTGTCCTTGGTTCGATTCCGAGTCTGGGCACCAAATTATAGCTGTTCGCTGACATTATGTCCGAGCAGTTATTTTTTAAAGTTTTTTTCAAGGCTTGTTTTATTCGGGATGTGTGTTAAAATAAAATTATCAAAATGTTAAGGGATTTCTGATGAAAATCATTTTTTTTATAGAGAACTACCTGCTGATAATATTCGCGCTTTGCTATCTGTACCAATTCGTGTACATTATGTGCATGCTGATTTTCAAAGGGGGCAGGGACAGGCCTGACGAAGAGCCGGCGGCGCCACGCAAAATTGGGATCGTCATCCCGGC
>WRJV01000240.1 GCA_009778415.1 Clostridiales bacterium
AGGGGCCCTTTTTCCATCGACTCACGGAGCCCTTTCTCAACGGCCGGGACGTAGTTCTTCGGAACGGAACCGCCGAACAGCTCTTCGCTGAACTCGAACTCCTCCTGTGAAGGCGAGAACTTTATGTGTACGTCGCCGTACTGGCCCGCGCCGCCGGTCTGCTTCTTGTGCTTTCCTTGCACGTCTGAGCTGCCCTTGATGGTTTCCCTGTAGGGGATTTTTTGCTCTATGGTGCGGACGTCGACGCCGAATTTTTCTTTAAGCTTTGCCGTCACTATGCCAAGCTGTATTTCGCCCTGGCCTCCCAGCAGCGTCTGGCGCGTCTCATAGTTCCTCTCCAGCACGAACGATGGGTCTTCTTCCATCAGTTTGTTGAGGCCTGTCCCGACTTTTTCTTCGTCGCCTTTCGACTTTGGTTCTACGGCGAGGAACAGCGAGGGCGGCGGGAACTGAATTGCCGGGTACCTTATGATGTGCGCTTTGTCGCAAAGGGTGTCGCCCGTCTGCGTGTATTGGAGCTTGGCAATCGCAACTATGTCGCCTGCGGACACGTTTGGCGCCTCGCCTTGGGTCTTGCCTCTAAGGAAGAAGATGGCACCCAGTTTTTCGCTTTTTTCTGCCCTGGCGTTGTAAATTTCCTGGCCTTGGGAAATCTTGCCTGAAACAACTTTCGCAAGGGATATTTTCCCCAGGAACGGGTCAGCTATGGTCTTGAACACAAACAGGGATGTGTGCGCCGCAGGGTCGCATTTCCTTGACGCTTCGTTGTCGTTTCCATCGACGCCTTTGTACTCTTCCACGTAAGTCGCTTGCGGCACGTATTTGATGATGGCGTCCATCATTTCTTTGATACCCTCGCCCTTTATGGCCGAGCTTACCAAGACCGGGACGATCCCGCCCTCGGCAATGCCTTTGAGCAGCCCGTTGTTGAACTCCTCTTCGGTAAACTCCTCGCCGCCGAAAAACTTGTCGAGGAGTTCCTCGTCTGTCTCTGCGATGGCTTCGTTGAGTGCGTCTTTGTCGTCCAGCGTAACCACTGAAGTCCCGAATTTCCCTTTCAGGTCAGCGACGACTTGGCTGACATCCACGTTTTCCTTGTCTGTTTTGCTTATGAGGAAAATCCTCGGTATGTTGAACTGCTTGCATGAATTCCAAGCTTTTTCGGTGCCGACCTGGATACCGGACGAGGCATCGACTAAAATAATCGCTGCTTCAACCGCCCTCAGCGCAGAATTCACTTCACCGACAAAATCGAAAAAACCTGGCGTGTCGATGAAATTGATCTTCACCTTGTTGTACTCTACCGGAACTATCGAAGTGCTGATCGAATAGCCTTTCTCTATTTCCATTTTGTCGTAGTCCGAAACCGTGTTGCCGTCCTCAACTCTTCCCAGCCTGTTCACAACTCCCGTCGCAAGCAGCGCGGCTTCAATGAATGTTGTCTTTCCACAGCCTCCGTGGCCGAGAAGCGCGACATTCCTGATCGTATCGCTTGTATAGCCTTTCATATATCAGACCTCCAATTTATTTTTTACAGAATTGTAAGTATTATACCATTGACGTGGAAAAATAGCAAATACTATAACGCAAAATCTTACAAAATTTGTATGGCGCAATATATTTCACGCTTAGTCGCCTATTTTTCTCTTTTTTAAAACGTATTGTTTGAGAATCAGCGTGCCTGTCAGAGCTACGCAAAACCGACATGACAGCGTTACCAGGGGGTTGACGCCGATCACCCAGAATATGAGTGTCGTCTCGACAATGCCGTGGAATGGCACGAGGAAGCACATGCAAAGGAATATGTCGTCTCTTGAAAGGCCGTATTTTTCCCTGGCAAAGACGATGGCGCCGGCACCGTAGGAAACCCCCGCGAACACCCCAATAAGCAGCGGTATCAGGCTGTCTTTTGACACGCCCATGAAGTCCGTCAGCCATTTGGTCTTCTTGCTCAGCTTTTCAAGCCATTTGTAGTCTGTCATGATCTGAAGCGCTACCATCAAGGGTATGATGACAATCACCAGCGACTTTATGATGCCCAGGCTCCCCAGCAGGCCTTCTTTCAATACTTCAAGCGTCCATTCTACCATAGCTTAAGCACCGCCCCGATTGCGCCAAGGCAAAGCCCCAAGGCGATTGACGCAGCCACCCTGTACGAAACGAAAAACGTGATGCTCATCCCCATCCTCTTGAGGATTGCAGCCTCCACGACGACAGAATGGGAAAGCAGCGTCATGACCGCCACCACCGTAACGGCAAACCCCGCTAGATTGACCGCTTTCATGGCTGCAATGACGCCGTATTCGTCGAGCGCTATCCCTGTGATAAGCGGCACCGCAGCTTCGCCCGGCAGGTGAAACGCCCCCATCAGCGGCGCAAAAACAGACGCCAGCCAGTCCATGGCAGGGGTGTGCTTCAGCACAGTGATGAACAGGTACACCGGGACGATCACCTTTATCAGGAACCAGCAGCATTTGATTCCGCTTATTATGCCGCTTTTAATGGATTTTATCAGCATTTCCTTGTCTCTCCTTCTTCTCCGGCTAGTGTGCCGCCGCAAAGCTACAAGAACGGGGTCATGTACACGGGCAGGTACACAAAACCGTCCTCCACTTTCAAATCGCCTGTGTGCAGCACATATGGCGTATGCAATTGCGCATGGTATTTTTCCCTAAACTTCCTGATGGATGTCAGCGTATAGTTCTTGCTCGATTTGACTTCGATCGGGGAAATGTTGTGCCGGCTGCCTATCCTGTCCTTTGCTGTCAGAAAGTCTATCTCCATTCTTGAACTAGGGTCGTTTCTGTCAGAATTTGAATAGAAGTAAAGTTTGTGGCCGGAGCAGGCCAGCATTTGCGCCACGATGTTTTCCACAATCATACCTTTGTTGACCTCCAGTTTGTCAAACAGCAGTTTCTTGTAGATTTCTTCCGTTGCCATGCCCTTCTCGTCGAAAGCGTGACTGATGAGCAGCCCCGTATCAGCCATGTAGCACTTAAGCGTGAGCCTGTCCGTGTTCAGCTTAAGCCCTATGCTCGGCTCTGTGGAGTTGTACGCGGTATTGATGATCATGGCGTCGTCGAGCCAAAACAGCGCATCCTCGTAGTCGCGGAACCGAGCTTCTTTCTTAATGGAAGAGAGCTTGAACTTTTTCTCGTGCCTCTTTAGCTGCGCCGGGATATCGTCAAAAATGCTGACAACTTTCATTTCGTACCCGCTTGCGTACTTGGAAATGTCAGCCCGGTACAGCGCGAGGATGTCCCGCTTGACCTGATCTGTTTTCTCAAAATCGCGGGTTGCCGTGTACTCAGCCACCGCCTGGGGCATGCCTCCGACAATCATGTATTGCCTGAACAAGTCCATCGCTTTCCGGTGCATCGCCTGCCCGAGCGGCTTCATTTCCACGAAATGCTTGTTTGTGACAGGCACCAGCGTCTCATTTCCCATAGCCCAGAGGAATTCCTCAAAGTCCATTGGGTGCATCTTGACATGGCGCTCCTCTGACGGAATAACAATGTCCTTTACGTTCTTTTTTATTGAGACAATGGAACCTGTCTCAATGTAATCGAATCTGCCGTCTGCAACAAGATACTTGATGGCAGCGCGGGCACGGGGAAAAAGCTGCACTTCGTCAAAAATGATCAGCGACTCTCGCTCGTAAAGCTTTGTGTTGTAATAGCCGGAAAGGTACAAAAAGAACGTGTCCAAGTCGTTTAGGTGATTTTTGAACAGATCTAGAACGTCACCGCTAGTATTGTTAAAGTCGACGAGAATGAAGGACTTGTACTCAGCTTTGGCAAATTCCAAGGCTATGAAGCTTTTCCCAACGCGGCGGGCACCGTCAATCAGCAACGCAGACCTGCCGGAACTGTCCCTTTTCCAATCGAGGAGTTTGTCGTATATTTTTCTTTTCATGAACCATGGCCGCTTTCTAACGTGGGCTGTCGCCCACAACCCCGATGGGGATTACACGTTTTCGCGTTTTTTCACGACCAATTGTAACACGTATTCAAGATTTTATCAAGCTGGTTTTTGCACGAAATCAAGATTTTTGCAAATCGACCCAAAGCTGGGCTCTGTTTCGTTCAAACGCTTGAATAAAGCAATTTCAGCGTCTTCCCTGGCCAGGCTTCGTGTCCAAAAACGCTTCTCGTTACGCTTGATGATGATAATGGAGTCATTTGAAATAAAATGGACAACCCCTTCTGTGTTAACCTGCGACATCCCCACAGGGTAACGCAAATTTTCTCCGATTTGCTCAAGAACTAATTCCAGTGACATATCGCGATTGCCAATATCCCAACCGTCTGTATTATCTGCCGGGAAAAACTCAACCACGGCCATCGAAGCAAATATGTCTATATAATTTGCTTTTATCCAAGATAAATCTTTATTATCAGCAGCAGGCTTGCAACCATCGCTGTTAATTGGATCATAGAAAAGTGTATATCATATTTCGTAAGAAACACTGCTCCAACCCAGATGTTCTGTCCGATGCTATCAGGATTACTGTCTGTTGCCAGCAGTGTCGGCAGCTTGTTGCCTTGCGCAATTTGTTCGATAATTGCCGGCGTGGGTAGATAATGGAGCAACGCCAAGCATAAACTGAATGCTGCAATTCTTGCTGCTTCCTCGTTTACTTCAATCCCTGCGATCTGATCACTTAGTATTTTTTTAAGCGTTTTAAAGTCAAGCCGTTCTCCATTTTTGTTCCACTCGTACCGCACAATCCGCCTAAAGGCTTCCACCAGAAAGATGCCCGAACCGCAGGCTGGATCTAACACTCGCGACTGTTTGACCAGCTCTTCTGTTGTCAGTACCCGAGACTCTGTCAATTCGGCCAGCACCGAGGGGGTGTAATACGCCCCGTCACGCCGGGCTTTTTTTTGTCTGTCCTCGCTGTAAAATTCTTCATATATCGAGCTGATGAGATCCAGTGGAACGACATCAAAATTGTAAGAATAAAAGAATATGTGCTTTTGAATGCCCGCATCCCCATACAGCAAATCCTGTATCAATGTTAAGTGCTCTTGCGTTACGTTTTTTTCTTCTTCGTCAACGCCGGGAAACATGTCTCCACTCCGGGTTTTGGCTGGCAATTTCAAGGATGTAGTCTATCGTTAAAACGCCCCGGTCTTCGAGGTAACGAATAAAAATCGAACGGCCAATCAATGCATGGGCGTACTTCAGCTTTTCACCTGACAAACCTGCCTGCATCAATTCGCTGTATATCTTGCTTAGTAGTGCATTGCCCATGATTGCCATTAATTCCGTTCTGTTTTTATTTTGATATACTATATCAAAATACTAAGGTTTTTTACAAGGTCGCATTTTGTGTCCGGAATATGAAAAATATAGAGAAGCCGTGTTTTATTGGGCAATTGTCCAGTTACATGTATTTTAAAAATTGTAAATAATGCCCACCTGCTTGGTTATGTTCGTTGTCGGGGTTATAAGAGCGTTTGCCGAATAGAACGAATCCGTTGGATTCGTAAAATTCCTTCAACTTTTGCTTGTCCTCGCATTCGAGGTAAACAATCCTGCCGCCAATAATTTCTTGCACGACACGCAGTTTTTCACAAGCCAGTTTCAGTAATTCGCCTCCCGTAATCAGATTGTGTTGTGAGTATTTGAAGTTTTTCCCTAATTGCCCAATAAGTGGGGCAGATACCGAACACAACTGTAGTTCTGGTTCGTACTTACCGAACTTTAAAATTCTCTTGAACAGCGTATTGCTGACACCCTTTTCGTTTATCTGAATATTCTTATTCGCCAACGCAAAATAGCAAGCTATAGCCATTTTACGTTCGAATGGAGCAATAACCAAATGTGTTTGAGAAATGTGTTGCTTAGCAAATTCGATAGACTTTTCGCACAGAAAGTATTCGACGTCTCTGTTTATTTCGCACGAAAAATCAGAGAGCGCATCCTTCGTTTGTCGCTCTCCGATTTCGTCTATCATCGTTTTGAGGTTGATTATCTTGTAGGCACTCATTCGTTGCCACGAAAAATAATTCGTATTTCTTCTTTCGACGCATTGGAATATTGAACTCCGACGGCGTCGTTTACTTCAGCCATTTTTTTCGCGCTTTCGAGTGCTTCGGCAAGCCGCTCTGCGTCACGATCGTTTTCAATCCTTACCTCTTTTAGGAAACTCTCTGTTGCCATATGCTCACCTCCCGTATGCTGCTATTATAACTCATTTTCAATACATCGACAATAAAAATCGAAAATTGGGCAATCAGCCTTTGCCTGCTAGCGCTCTTGCTATTTTGAAAAAATGCTAGTGAACAGCAAACTGCCGATCAACAATCCCCAAATTGTGCTAAAAATTGGGGAGGAGGTAATGGGGCATGTCCCTGATGCGCACCCGACATAGTACCAATACGTGAAGCCTCCGGCGCCGCCGATTGCGGCGCCGGCTGGATAATACCAATAATGCTTTGTTATTTCAGCTATTTTCCCCATGTCCCTCACCCACTGAAAATCGAATCGTAGAGTTGGCAACCCCCGCTCAGGTTGTAAGAGTCAAAGCCGTTCTGGGAAAGGATGCGTGCGGCGATGTACCCCCGCAGCCCAATCTGGCAGACGACATATGCCTTTTTCGCCTTGTCCAGCTCCCCAATGCGGCTTCGCAGCTCGTCCACAGGGATGTTTATGAAACCATCGATATGGCTGTTTCTGTACTCCGACTTCGTGCGCACGTCAAGCAACGTGACGCTGCCGTCTCGCGGAAGGCTTTCTACATCGTGCCAATGAAAGTTTTTCACCTTTCCTGTCAACAGGTTTTCTATTACAAAGCCAGCCATGTTGACCGGGTCCTTCGCCGACGAGTAAGGCGGCGCGTAGCAAAGTTCCAGCTGCGTCAAGTCGTATGCTGTCATGCCGTCGCGAATAGCTGTTGCCAACACGTCGCACCGCTTGTCCACGCCGTCAAAGCCAATGACCTGCGCTCCGAGTATCTTGCCCGTCTTCTTTTCAAATATGGTTTTGACAGACATAGTCTGCGCATCTGGATAATAGCTCGCATGGCTCGGTGAAAAGGTGAAAGACTTGTCGTACTCCAGCCCAAGGGATTTCGCCGTTTTTTCATTGAGCCCGGTAGTTGCGACAGTCATGTCAAAGATTTTCAGGATAGCCGACCCTTGCGTTCCGTGAAATTCCGAGGAAATCCCGCAGATGTTGTCCGCAATGATGCGCCCCTGCTTATTGGCTGGGCCTGCCAACGGGATGGATTTCTTCTGGCCCGACACAAAATCAGTAACTTCCACTGCGTCGCCTGCCGCGTAAATGTCAGCATCTGAAGTGCGCATGTTTTTGTCTACCACTATTGAACCGCGCTCGTTGACCTCAAGGCCGGCCGATTTTGCCAGTGCGCTTTCGGGCCTTACGCCGACGCCCATGATGAGCATGTCGGTCATAATTTCACCTTGCCCAATTTCGACCCCGAGGCGCCCGTCCTTGTCGTTTATGCCCTTGACGGCGTCGTTCAGAATCAGCTTCGCGCCCTTCTGCACCAGGTACCCGTGTACGCTGCACGCCATGTCAAAATCCAAGGGTGCGATCACTTGGTTTGCCATCTCCACAACAGTGACGGACAGTCCGGCGTTCATCAGGTTTTCTGCCATCTCGATGCCTATGTAGCCGCCGCCGACAACTACCACGTCACGGGGGTGCTCTTTTTCGATGTGTTCCTTGATTTTGATCACGTCCGGTATGTTGCGGAGCGTAAAGACTTTTTTGTTGTTGATGCCTCCTATGTTTGGCACCAAGGGGGCGGCGCCAGGCGACAAAACCAGTGCGTCGTATGTCTCTTGATAAGACTCGCCTGTCCTCACGTCTTTCGCCGTAACGGCTTTCTTTTCCTTGTCAATCGAAACCACCTCTTGGAATGTCCGAACGTCCACATTGAACCGTGCATGAAAACTCTCCGGCGTTTGCAGAGTCAAATTTCTTTTGTCAGTGATTTTCCCCCCAATGTAATAAGGGAGTCCGCAGTTGGCGAACGATATGTGTTCGCCGCGTTCAAACATTACGATTTCTGCTGTCTCGTCCAGCCGTCTGAGCCTTGCCGCCGCAGAAGCGCCGCCAGCGACGCCGCCAACGATAATAATTTTTTTCATAATTGTCCTCCTCTTATCCTTTCGCAGTTTCGTAGGGCCAGCTCATGATTCCGCCAAAACTCACCACATCCGTATATCCCATGTTGGCAAGTACTCTGAGGGCGCTGCCCGCTCTCGCCCCGCTCTGGCAGTAAATCAAAATCGGCACATCTTTGTCGGGCAAATCGGTTGCTGCTCGTTCCTGCAGCTGGTCAAGCGGGATCAGTTTCGCGCCCTTGATCCGTATTTGCTTGTATTCCTGCTTAGTGCGGACATCCAGCAGCACATACTTGTCCAGCTTTTCCATCCTTTCGCGCGCTTCCTTCGGGGAAATCGTCTTTCCACCAAAGAGTGTTGAGAAAATGCTCATTGTTGGTTCTCCTAACTTTATATAAATTTTTTATTTTTGACGTGCTTCGTGGCTGATTTCAGCAATAATGCTTCGTCAGTACCTTGATTATTTCGATAATCCTGCGGTCGGCAATCGAATAAGTGACGCTGACGCCTGTTTTGGTAAAATCCAATATCCTGTGCGCTTTCAGTAAAGACAAATGCTGCGAGAGCGCTGACTGGGTGATGTTTGGGACATATTTCGATATTTCGTTCACAGCCAATGGCTGCTCCATCAGGCAGCAAACAATGAGAAGACGGCTTTCGTTTGCTAACACTTTCAACAATTCCGCGATCTGCTTCGCTTGTTCTTCCATGCAAGGCCACTCCTTTCGTTAGC
>WRJV01000241.1 GCA_009778415.1 Clostridiales bacterium
AAAACGAACTTGAGGTTTCAGAGGAAGAGCCTGTGCCGACAGACGCGGTGAAGAGCTGGAGGCTGGCAGATGAAAACGGCGAATCCGAAAAGCTCGTCGGAGGGATTACCTTGGCGAAACGGGAAGGGGAGTTCATAATCGACGGCATTGCAGTCGACCAGGCATACAGGAAGCACAAGCTCGGCGGCGTCCTGCTCGACAAAGCTGTCGACACGGTCAAGTCGCTTTCGGGGGAGCGCATATACCTGGTTGCCAGGGCGCCCGGGTTTTTCAGGACCAAGGGCTTTGAAACCGTGCCCAGGGAAGAAGCCCCGACCTTTTTCGAGTGCTTGACGTGCCCGCAGTACGGGGTGAATTGCCACCCCGAGGTGATGAAGCTGGATTTGTGATGTTGACATTGCGCCGGCATTGGCGTATAATTTTGTAAACACGGGTAGTATAATCGTATTTACAAAGATGGTTGTAGCCTACGGGAGAAGAAGGATAGGCAAAACCACTCTGATTTCCCAGAAGGTGTACAGTTTCTTCGATATGCCGGTATCAACCGGCGTCTTTGTAGGCTGGAACGAAGCGTTCGAGTTTCTTGCTGAAAAAGCAAACGAGCGCCGTTTTGTTTTGGTATTTGACGAATTTCCTTATGCGGACGGCGCAAAAGCTCATCGGCAAAGAGCACCTTATAAAAAGGATTAGTTTACACTACAAATATGGCACATATCAAAAAAGAAAGGATGGGCGGGCAATGAAGATAATTTTGGACGGCATGGGCGGCGACAATGCCCCTGAAGCAATAGTCGAAGGCGCCGCAATGGCATCGCGCCTGGTCAATCACGAAATCATCATCGTTGGGGACGAGAAGCGCATACGGGAAGAATTGTCAAAGCACAAAAGCGACCACAGGAAGATATCCCTTGCACATGCGTCCGAAGCGATTACAAGCGAAGACGCGCCCGTCAGAGCTGTCAGAAGCAAAAAGGACTCTTCAATGGTAGTCGGGCTCAACATGCTGAGGGACGGGAAAGGCGACGTTTTCATTTCCGGCGGCAATACCGGCGCGCTTATGGCAGGGGGCCTTTTCATACTGGGCAGGGTTCAGGGGATTGACAGGCCTGCGATAGCGTCGGCCTACCCGATCATGGGCCAGGGGATTTCGCTGCTGGTGGACGCCGGCGCAAACGCCGAGTGCAAGCCAAACAACCTGCTCGAATTCGCCACCATGGGGAGCATATACATGGAGAAAGTCCTTAAGGTAAAAAGCCCGACGGTGGGCCTTGTGAACATCGGGACGGAGGAAGGCAAGGGGACGACCGTCATAAAGGCGGCTCACGAGCTGCTTTCAAAAAGCGACATTAATTTCATCGGCAACGTGGAGGCGCGCGAAATACCCAAAGGCGCCTGCGACGTAATTGTTTGCGACGGCTTCGTCGGAAACGTCATACTGAAGCTCACGGAAGGCCTCGCATGGAACATCTTCAAATTGATACGGGCGAAGTTCACGAAGGGGGCCACCGCGAAAATGGGGGCCGTGCTGCTTGGCGGAAAGATGAAGGAGCTTCGGAAGGAGGTCGACTACTCCGAGTACGGCGGGGCGCCGATACTTGGGCTGAAGAAGCCTGTAGTGAAGATGCACGGCTCGTCCGGCGCCAACGGCGTCAAGAACACCATACTGAAAGCCATCCCATTCGCCGAGGAAAACGTCGTGAGCAAAATACAGAATTCGGTCGTGGAAATAGAGGAGATTCTGATAAGTGAGCAATTGTGATTTCCAAAACAGGATTGGCTACCGGTTCAACGATGAAACGCTTCTGGACAAGGCTTTTACCCACAGTTCTTACACAAAAGAAAAGAGGGGCCGCGCAGGCGACGACAACGAACGTCTCGAATTTCTCGGGGACGCGTTTTTTAACGCCATCATAGGCGAAGAACTCTTTCGGAAGGCGGAGCACCTCGAAGAGGGGCAGCTTACTAAGTTCAGGGCGCGCTTGGTGTGCGAGAAATCCCTTGCGTACCATGGCAGGCAGATTGAAATCGGAAAGCACGTCAGCCTCGGCAAAGGCGAGGAATTCATCGGAGGCAGGAACAGGGACGCCATGATAGCCGACACCCTTGAGGCAGTGATAGGGGCGGTTTTCCTGGACGGAGGCTACGAGGCTGCCAAGGGCGTGGTTCTGAGGATTTTTGAAAACAGGATCGGCGACGCAATAAACGGCAAGCTTGACAACGACTACAAGACCGAGCTGCAGGAAGCGCTGCAGGCTAAAGGGGAAACGAAGATTGCGTATACAGTGGAAAGGGAGGAAGGGCCGGAACACGACAAGACTTTCCACGTGAACTTGTTCTGCAACGGCACATTGACCGGAAAAGGCCGGGGCAAAAGCAAGAAGGAGGCAGAACAGAACGCTGCAAAGGAAGCGCTGGAAAGAGGTGAGGGCATTTGATCTTCAAGAGGATAGACTTGCACGGGTTCAAATCCTTCGCCGAGCCTGTGAGCATCGAATTCAACGCCGGGATCACTTGCATCGTGGGGCCGAACGGCAGCGGCAAGTCAAACATAAGCGACGCGATAAGGTGGGTGCTTGGGGAGCAGAGCGCAAAAATGCTCCGGGGCGGCAAAATGGAGGAGGTCATCTTCGCGGGCACTGCCAGCAGGAAGAGCCGGGGCATGGCAGAAGTGACACTTGTAATCGACAACAGCACGGGGGTTTTGCCCATAGACTACAGCGAAGTGGCGATCACCAGAAGGATGTACCGCCTCGGCGAAAGCGAGTATTCCATCAACAACAACCCGTGCAGGCTGAAGGACATCCGAGGGCTGATCATGGACACGGGGATCGGCGTTGACGGGTATTCGCTCATCGGGCAGGGCAAGATAGCGGACATCGTCAGCAGCAAGCCGGAGAGCCGCAGGGAAATCTTCGAGGAAGCAGCCGGAATAGTGATGTACAGGAGCAAGAAAGCCGACTCTGAAAAGAAGCTCGACGCGGCGGCGGCAAACCTTGAAAGGGTGGACGACATAGTGGCTGAAATCGAGTCCCGCATCGACGGGCTGAAAGAGGACAGCAAAAAGGCGGTGGAATACCTGGCCCTGCGCGAGCGGTACAAGGCGCTGGAAATAAACATAACGCTAAAAAACATCGAAAACCTGGAACTGAAAAACGAATACATAGCCGACGAAATCCTGGAAGCCTCAAACCTGGCGGACGAGATAAAAAACAAGAAAGCCGACATAGACCGGATGGTCGCAGGTTCCTATGAAAAATCGGAGGCGCTGGACAGGCTCCTGAGCGAAAGCCAAGCCAAGCTGATCAGCAGCGTGGAGGAAATCAACGCGCTCGTAAACATGAACCAGCTGTCGGGCGAACGGCTTGCAACCATGGAAAAGGACGAAAGCAGGCTTGCGGCCGAAATCTCCCAGTATGCGGGCAAGCTTGCCATGGAAGAGTCGAACGCGGAGGAACTGGAAAACTCGAAGAGGGAAATAGGCAGCAGGATGAAGTCCCTCGAAGAGCGGCTCAGGCTGGCGGTAGGGGCACACACCGAAAAGACACTTGAGTTTGCTTCTTTGGAGAGGGAAGTAGACGACAGGAAGAACGAACTGTTCAGGCTCCACAACGACATCAGCGCAAAGGCAGGGGAGATAGGCAGCCTTGAGAGCTTAAAAGCAGCGCTTGAGAGGAGAAAGCTGCAGCTCGTTTCTGAAAAGGAAAGCGCAGAGATTGCAGGAAAGGGCATTGAGGACGGCTTGGGCAAGACAGCCGGCGAGATGCTGGACATAAAAGGAAGCCTCGAAGGGCTGCGCGCGGAAAGGGAAAGACTGCGGGCCATGCAGGCTGAATCGGCGCTGGGCGAGCGAAGGCTTTCAAGGGAAGTGGAAGAGCTGAAGCTGTCGATCGAGCAGCTTTCATCGAGGAAAAAGACCATCGAAGAGATGGAGAGCAACTACGAAGGGTACAACAGCGCAGTGAAATTCATCATGAAAGCGCAGACCGGCGGGATTTGCGGAGTGGCGGCTGAACTTGTGGCAGTCCCGTCAGGCTTTGAGGTCGCCATTGAAACCGCCCTTGGGGCGGCCCTTCAGAACATAGTCTGCGAGGACGACTTAGCTGCCCAGTCGGCAATAAAGGCGCTAAAAGAAAACAAAGCAGGAAGGCTGACTTTCCTGCCGCTGAGCTCCATCAAGGCTTCGCCGCGAAGGGACGAGGGCATAATGAGCGAGAAGGGGTTCATAGGTTACGGGGCGGACTGCGTATCGTTTGACCCCAAGTACAAAGGCGTCATGGAGTACCTGCTGGGGCGCACCGTCATCGTAAGGGACCTTTCAGACGCTGTAAGGCTATCAAAAACAGCGGCTTTTGGCTTCCGGTTCGTCACTTTGGAGGGGGAGATAATCAACGCTGCCGGCGCGATAACAGGCGGCGCCTACAGGAACCGCACGGCAAACCTCCTGGAAAGGAAGAGCGAAGTCGGCAGGCTGGCGTCGCAGATAAGCGAAGCAAACGAGGCTAAGGCAGGCTGCGCCGGCAGGCTTGAAGCTCTGAGGGCATCACTTGAGAGGGCACAGGGCGAAGCGGCGCTTGTGGAGGGCAAGGCCAGGGCAGCCGAGATGGAGCTGCTTAAGCTGGAAAACGAGAGCAGCGCAGCGCAGGGCGCGGCTGCTGACTTGAAAAACAATATCGGCAAATGGGAACGGGAATTGGAGAGCATCGAAAACGAACAGTCGGGCTCGGACGAGACCGTAGAAGGGCTCAAGGCCGGCATCGCCCTGTTCAAGGACAGGATAGCGGCAGCCGAGGGCGAACTGCAGGGGGCGCTGGCAGGGTGCGACGTGCTGAAGCTTTCAATCGAGCAGTCAAACGAAGAAATAACAAAAGCGAGGATAGCTGTTTCCTCATGCGAAAACGACAAGGCGAACGCCGACTCCCTCGCGGCGCGTGTTCGCGGCGCTATTGCCGAAATGGCCGAAGAGAAGCAGAAGAGGGAGAAAGAGCTGGCAGGGATTGCCGCTGAAAGGGAGGCGCTCCTTCTCGGCAGGCCGGGGTCTCTTTCTGAGCTCGGCAGAAAGGAAGAAGAAAAAGCGGCGCTTGAAAATTACCTGGAGGAGCTGGCAGAGGAGAAAGCGGGCGTTGCACGGGCGCTTGCGGAAAGCACGCAGGAAAGGGACGGCTTGGACGGGGAGCTTTCCGCGCTCCTGTCGAATAAGTACGAGATGGAGATAAAAAAAGCGCGGAACGAAACCCAGCTTGACAATTACAAGGACAGGCTGTGGGAAGAATTTGAGGTTTCGTACATACAAGCGATCGAGTTCAAGAAAAGAGAGTTTGCAATGCAGGCGGCGCTGAAAGAAAGCCGGGAGATAAAGAACCGGATCAAAGAGCTTGGCGAGGTGAACACGAGCGCCATAAGGGAATACGAAACCGTGAGCGAGAGGCACGTCTTCCTGACCAGCCAGAGAGCCGACATACTAAAGGCCATGGGCAGCCTCCGGCAGATCATCGAAGACATGGACAAAACGATAAAAGAGAAGTTCAAAGAGAGCTTTGACAAAATAGTCGTAAACTTTACAGACATCTTCCGCGCGCTCTTCGGGGGCGGGTACGCGGAGCTTCGGCTCGAAGACGAAACAAAGCCCCTCGAATCCGGCATAGAAATAATTGCGCAGCCACCAGGCAAGAAGCTGAGGAACATAAACCTCATGTCCGGCGGGGAAAAGACTATGACCGCTATTGCCCTGATGTTTGCGGTTTTGAAGACAAAGCCCACGCCGTTTTGCATCTTGGACGAGATCGAGGCCGCCCTCGACGACGCAAACATAGACAGGTTTGCAGAATACCTGAAAAGCTTTGAAGGCATACAGTTCACGCTGGTGACGCACCAAAGGGCGACGATGGGGCACGCCGACGTGCTGTACGGCGTCACGATGCCGGAGCAGGGCATATCGAAGATTATTTCACTGAAACTTGGCGACGAGTTCGAGTTGTAGCAGAAAGGGGGCATCATGGTTTTTGGAGAAAAGAAGAAGTCGTTTTTCGGCAGGATGTCGGAACGGATAGCCGACGCGCTTTTGGCGCGCCCGACGATAGACGAAGAATTCATGGAGGAACTGGAAGAGATACTGATCACCTCCGACATCGGCATGGGGACCACGGTGAAGATAACAGAGCGCCTCAGAGGCGACATAAAAGACTTGGGCATCAGGGACCAGGAGGGCGTCAAAAACCAGCTTAAAAAAATAATAGAGGAGCTGATAGACAAAGGCGAGAGCCACAAGCTGAGCGGCAAAACGCCGCTGATCATCCTGGTGGTAGGCGTCAACGGGGGCGGCAAGACTACGTCCATCGGAAAGATCGCGCACAGGTTCAGGCAGGAGGGCAAGACAGTCCTGCTCGCTGCGGCGGACACCTTCAGGGCGGCAGCCAGCGAACAGCTGGCGATATGGGGCGACAGGGCGGGCATCAACGTGATAAAGCACCAGGAAGGCGCAGACCCGTCCGCCGTCATCTACGACGCCATACAGTCGGCAAAAGCCAAATCGATAGACGTCCTGATATGCGACACTGCGGGAAGGCTGCAGACGAAGAAAAACCTCATGGCAGAGCTGGAGAAGATGAAGAAGATAATAGACAGGGAACACCCCGGCGCAGAAAGGGAGACGTTGCTGGTCCTCGACGCCACAACGGGCAAAAACGCGGTTTCCCAAGCGAAGGAGTTCGGCGAGATCGCAGACATAACGGGCATCGTGCTCACGAAGCTCGACGGCACGGCCAAAGGCGGGATAGTCATAACGATAGCTGACGAATTCAACATCCCTGTCAAGTTCATCGGCGTGGGCGAAAAAATAGACGACCTCAGAGAATTCGACCCTGCCGAGTTTGCAGGAGGGATTTTCGATGAGTAAACCTGTCGTCGCGGTGGTGGGCAGGCCCAACGTGGGCAAGTCGACGTTTTTCAACAGGATAATCGGGAGGCGGGTTTCTATAGTGGAAGACACGCCGGGAGTCACCCGGGACCGCATCTACGCCGAAGCGGAATGGCGCGGCATCAGCTTCGCGATGATAGACACCGGCGGGATAGAGCCAAACTGTTCGGACGCAATACTGGAGAAGATGAGGGAGCAGGCGCAGGTGGCCATGGAGACGGCCGACGTGATACTGTTCATGGTGGACGGTAAAGAGGGCCTTACGTCTTCCGACAGGGAAGTTGCGGACATGCTGATGAAGACCGGCAAGAAAACGATACTGATCGTCAACAAGGTGGATTCGCGCAAGATGCCCGACGATTTTTACGACTACTACGAGCTGGGGCTCGGCGAGCCAAACGCGGTGTCTGCGGCGAACATGCTGGGGCTCGGCGACGTCCTGGACGAAGTGGTGGACAGCCTGCAGGCAGGAGCCGCTGAGGAAGAAGGCGACGCAGTGAAGATAGCGGTGGCGGGCAAGCCAAACGTGGGGAAGTCCTCCCTTGTCAATTGCCTGCTGGGCGAAGAAAGGGTGATAGTCTCGGAAACAGCCGGGACCACGAGGGACTCGATCGACACCCCCTTTGAAAAAGACGGCAAAAGATACGTCTTGATTGACACCGCAGGGGTCAGGAGAAGGTCGAAAGTAACGGGCGACATTGAAAAATACAGCGTGGTCCGAGCAATTGCCGCCATTGAGAGGTGCGACGTGTGCCTGCTGATGATAGACGCCCAGGACGGCGTCACCGAACAGGACAAGAGGATCGCGGGGATAGCCCACGAGGCCGGGGCGGGGGTCATCGTTGTCGTCAACAAATGGGACCTCATAGAAAAGCAGACAAACACGATGAAGGAGTTCAGGAAGAGGATCGCAAGCGAACTATCCTTCATGTCCTACGCGCCGACGGTGTTCATATCGGTACACGAAAAGCAGAGGGTGCTAAAGGTGATAGACATGGCAAACGCCGTTTCGGAAAACAGGGCGCTGCGCGTATCCACCGGACAGCTGAACAGCCTGGTGTCGGATGCGGTGATGATGAAGCAGCCGCCCTCCGACAAGGGCAAGCGGCTGAAAATATACTATGCGACCCAGGTCGGCGTGAAGCCGCCGCTGTTTTCGTTCCAAGTCAATTCGAGGAGCCTGATGCACTTTTCCTATGCCAGGTACCTGGAGAACAAGATCAGGGAGGCATACGGGTTTGAAGGGACCTCAATAAAATTCGTGTTCAGGGAAAAGAGGGACAAAGATGACAGTTGATCAAGTGGCTGTTGCAGCGGCAGCTGTTATAGCGTCGTATTTTTTGGGCAACATTTCCCCGGCGATCCTGCTCGGGAGGATGTCGGGGGTGGACATCAGGAAGGAAGGCAGCGGCAACGCCGGAACCACCAACGTGCTGCGGGTGCTCGGGAAGAAGGCCGCAGCAGCCACCCTGGCAATCGACGTGCTCAAGGGGGTGGCTGCCGTCCTGCTGGGGAGGTACTTGTGCGGGCAGGACGTTGCCATGATGTGCGGCGTCGCGGCGTTTTGCGGGCACATCTGGCCTGCGGCCTTTAGGTTCAAGGGGGGCAAGGGGGTGGCCACGGCGCTGGGGGTCATAGTGGCGACGGCGCCTGTGCTGGGCGCCGGGATACTTGCCGTCGCGCTGGCCATCATAGCTGCCACAAAGAGGGTTTCTGCCGGGGCAGTGTGCGCAGCGCTGATATTTCCTGCGGCAGCTGCGATATATGACCGGAGCCTGCTGGCATGGTCAGCCGTCCTTGCCGTTATTGTGCTTGTCAAGCACAGGCAGAACATCGGTAGGCTGCTTGCGGGCGTGGAGCCCAAAATCAGTTTCAAGAAGTAGGCCAGCGGCAAGAAAACGATGAAGTGTTGCGGTGCAGCACTTTTTTT
>WRJV01000242.1 GCA_009778415.1 Clostridiales bacterium
GCCCGCAACCCAGATGGGGCTCTGCCCCATACCCCGGCGGAACTCGGAAATGAATTCCTCGTTCCTCACGCGGGCGATGCCCGCGCACCACGCATATGCGCGGTGGTAGTGGGTAGTGGGTAGTTTGTAGTTAGCGATGCCCGCGCACCGCGCATATGCGCGGTGTTTAGTGACTTAGGGACATTGTTTTCTTGTTTTTTATTTGCGCTACGAATCCCTAAGTTACTAACGCGGGCTATAGCCCGCAACCCAGATGGGGCTCTGCCCCATACCCCGGCGGAACTCGGAAATGAATTCCTCGTTCCTCACGCGGGCACCGCCCGCAAGCCCTGTATGCAAGCTAAATTAAACTACTATTTGAGCGAAGTCGACCCTTTCCTCCCCCGGGTCGCGATGAATGCAAATACTGCAACCAGTACGCAGACGGTAGTGATCACGACGAACAGGACGTTCCATTTGTCGTCCTGCAGTATAAACCCGAAGAACACCGCTTGGACTGCTGCACCCATGTAGGCTGCCCAGTCCAGCACCCCAGCGGCCGTTCCGGCAAATACGCGCCCGCCAATGTCGGTTGCGAAAGCCCACACCAGCCCGTTTATGGCGTAGATGAAGAAACCGGCTACGAACAGCACCGCTGCCGCCCCAGTCTGGGATTCGATGTTGGGGAAGATGAACACGGTGCATGCGCTTAAAATTGCACAAGCTATGACGACAGGGAGCCTGTTGTAGGGCGTAAGCCTATCGGAAAGCCACGGGACCAGCCAAGTGCCAAGCGCCATCCCAAGAGGCAGCATGACAAGTCCGACTATTCCCGCTTTCAGATCGATGCCCCGTACGCTGACGTAGTACTTGGGCATCCAAGTCAGCAACCCGTACCTAGACAGGTTCGATCCGGCTACGATGAGGCACCAGATGAAGAACCTCCACTGGGAGAACAGGTACACGTAGGGGTACAGCTTGCCCTTCTCTTCCACCACCTTGACAAGTTCGTCCTCATGCGCTTCTCTTACTTTTTCTTCTTTATAGGGGGGCAGCCCCACGTCTTCCGGCTTGCCCTTCGCGAAAATCAGGAAGACAAGCATTGCGGCAAACATCAGGACAGTCGGCAGCGAGAACGCGGCCCGCCAACCCATGTTCGGGGCGATGGCGAACGCCAGCGTGACGGCAAGCCAAGCCGCCGCCGTGCCTAGGCTCGACGAGGCGTTGCAAAACCCTGTGGCAAACCCCCTCTTCGCGCCTGGCCACCAAGCTGCTATGTACGCCATGCCTGGCGACCAGAGCATGGACTGGAAGTACCCGTTGAACCCCCAAAGGATGCAGATCACGACCAGGGACGATTGGAAGCTGATGCAGATGTTGGTCAGCGCCGACAGTATGATTCCTGCAACTATGAACCGCTTGATGCCGAATATTTCGCCGAGCCTCCCGTTGACAAGGTGCCCGAAGCCGTAGGTCCAAAAGAGTATAGAACTTAAAATTCCCAGCTGGCCCGTGGTCCAGCCCATCTCCTCTTCCATCATCGGGATCGCTGTGCTGATGTTCAGCCTGCCCGAATAGAGGAAGCAGTAAAGCAGCGCGAACAGAAACAGCGCCACCCACATACGGCTGTTGTATTTCTTGAACTGCTCGGGCGCGTACCCGTACAGCTCCTTGCTAGTGGATTTTTCCACTCCTCCCATTTATAACACCTCCTGAATTACATTGGGAAGGGCATTCTTTCTAGCAAGAACGCCCTTTCTTCATTTATAAAGCGTTGATTTTAGATGGTTTCGATTATTCCCTGGCCCGGTCTCTCGCCTCTCCTGAGCCTCGGCTCTATCTCGTAGAAAACGATGTCCGGGACGTACTTCACTGACGGAATGAGGTAGTCGGGTTTTGACGCCGCAAGCTCGTCGTAAGTGTTGCTTCCGGTGGCGTAAAGCCCTATGGTCCAAGCGCCGGCGTTGTTGCCGCATTTCATGCCTGCGGCAGTGTCGTCGATTTTAACTACTGATTCTACAGGGATGACTTTCTTTGTTAGCTCGTATGCTTGGAGCATGCAGTCGAACACCATGAACGGCCATGGCCTGCCAGGCACTTTCTCTGCGTTTGTCGCCACGTCGAATTTCATGCCAAACCTGTCTACAAGGGACTGGTTCAGCCTCTTTGAGTCTTCTGAATAATACCCGGTGTCGCAGCCAACCAAGATTTCCGCCTCCCTGAGCCTTGCAATGCACTCAAGTGCGCCCTCGATCGGCTTTGACAGGTCTGGGTCCACGATATACTTTGACATCAAGGGCCTGAAAGTGGCAAGAATAGCGTCAAAGTCGTCTTCGTTCCAGTCCCTGCCGTTCTTTGCTATGAACTGCTCTTTTACTTCGGGAAGCTCAAGGAGCATCCTCAAATGGGTCGGTTTGAAATTGCCCATGGGTTTTCTGATCGAAGACCATGGGACGTCAATCCCGTGTGCAAGCAGCGCTTCGTAAAACGGTACTACCGGGGCTTTGCACCCTCTCAAGTCGTCCAGCGGCCATCTGCTGCGCAGGTCCTGTGGGCCGTCGCAAAATGTGCCCGCTGTGTCTAGCACTGCCAATTCGATTTTTCCGGTGTAGTGTCTGTTATACATGATTACCCTCCTCTATAAGATTTTATTGCATTGTACACCTTTTATTAAGATGTAGAAGCCGATATTAATTATCCCAGTACGTCCAAAAAAATCTAATATTATTCTATCACACTTCGATGTAGAACACAACGCTTCAAGTGACAAAATGGAATTTCTTCCATTTATTTCATTTTTCTAACGCGGGCTATCGCCCGCAACCCAGATGGGGCTCTGCCCCATACCCCGGTGGAACTCGGAAATGAATTCCTCGTTCCTTACGCGTGCGATGTCCGCAACCAATATAAATAATTACAGCAGCAATTCTGCGGAATCACCCTTTTCAAGCCCTGCCGCGTTGAATTCGTCGGTGTCAAGATGCAGCTCCAGAGCGAACAACGGGTCGATGCGCACTGCAATATTGCTGAACACAGTGCCCCTTACGCCGCCAACTGCCGCAGCTACTTTCTGCCCTTCCGCAAGCCCCAGTTTTCCCGCTTCTTCTTGGCTTACATGCAAGTGCCTGGCAGGTATTATGGCACCTGCGTCAAGCTCAACTTCCCCGCAGGGGCCAACGAGCGTGATTCTGCCCGTGCCTGAGACGTCACCTGACAGCCTGACCTCCGGCCTTACGCCAAGCTGCCTTGCGTCCGTAATCGAAAGCTCCACCTGTGCAGTCGCCCTGACAGGTCCAAGCACCCTTACGCCTCTCATCGTTCCGCTTGGGCCTCGCAGGTCAACCGTCTCGCAGGAAACGAATTCGTCGGGCTGCCTGATGTTCCGCAGGAAAGTCAACTCATGCCCCGCGCCGAAGAGTACATCGATGTTGCCCTGTGTCAGGTGCGCGTGCCTGTTCGAGCACCCGACCGGCACAGTTATCGTACTGCACATTTCCTCACTCATCTCCTCACTCCTGATTTTTATATAGCTTGCCGGCAATGTACACAATTGCCCCTGTTAAGTTCATGCACGCAAAAAAGACGTATATCCCTCCTGCGCCGAAATGGTCTAGTATGATGCCCCCTGCCAGCTGGCAGAATATCGCGCTCAGGCTGGACCCGAGGGCGTAGTAAATTGAAATTGCGAACCCCAAGTTTCCGCTGTCCACAATTTTCGCGATGTACCTTACGAATTCGACTATGACAATGCCTGTCGACATCCCCTGCAGAAAAAAGAAGCAAAGCAGCAGGGTGTGCGGCGGGTGCGTAGAATACCACGCAAATCTTGCCGCAGACAGAAGCATCGCGGCTGGCAGCGTCTTTTCCAAAGTGAAAACTTTAGCGAGCTTGTCTGCCCATGCCATGAACGGGGCTTCGCTCCCCGACATCAGCAGGAATGCAAGCCCCAGCCCGGCGATTGTCCCGCCACCTTGCAGGAACAGGAACCCAAAGTAAGTGTTGTTGGCTGTAATTGTGCCGTACATGAAAAAAGCGCATATGACCAGCACTACGTATTTCCTGTTTTTGAAGAGCGCGGCTTTTGACGCCCCGGCCAAAGCACCCCCCTCATTCGCCTTACCCGAAGCCTCCACGCTACCGGTGCCCTCGGCACCCTTGGCAGCCGACATGGCAAACACTATGCCTGCAAATATAGCGAAGCCGCCTGCGTAGATGAAAAATATGACGGGAAGACCTGCCGACTCTGAAAGCTTGCCCGCGAAAAAAACGCCGAGGGCAAACCCGACGGCACCCCATTTCCTCGCTGCCCCGAACATCTGGCCGTCTTCGACAGCCATGGCGTCCACCAGTGCCAGCGTCGGTGCCTGAAAAAAGTACATGGCGCAAAAAAGTGCCATAAACAAAACGTAGGTATGCACGAAATACAGCAATATGCAGACGGAAGCCGCCCCCATGGCAAGTTTCAGGACAAAGCGTTTTTTGCTTGCGCTTTTGTTGTACAGGCTGCCCCAAAAAGCCCCTGCGGCTATTGCCACCGCTGTGCCCGCCGAAACGGCCGACCCGATCTGCGTCCCTGTGAATCCAATAGAATTCAAATACTGGCCTACCAGCGGCATAAAAGCGCCAAGCGCGGCATAGGCAAACATATATGCGCTTAAATAGCTGAAGTTGCTTTTCTCCATGATAAAAGTATACCACAGACGATTAAACTTTTCATTGAAAACTTTCTGGGGCAATGGTATAATCAGTCATTGCGAACAGGAGGTTCAATCATTGCGTCCACAAAAGAAAAAGGCAACCGACCTTGCGGTCATGGCGTGCCTTATGACGATGGAAATAATCTTAACGAGGCTCTTTTCGATCGAAACCCCTTTGTTCAGGCTCAGCTTCGGGTTTTTGCCCATGGCACTGCTGAGCATTTTGTACGGACCGCTATGGGGAGGCTTCACATATGCAGCCTGCGACCTGCTGGGCGTGATGCTTTTGCCAAAGGGCACTCCCTTCCCCGGTTTCACGCTGACCGCATTTTTGACTGGCTTTACGTATGGCGCCATCCTTCACAAGAAAACAATTACGTGGAAACGCGTACTCGCAGCCGCGCTGATAGTCGGCATATTCTACAACCTCGCCCTGGACACCGTATGGCTTTTCATTCTTACCGGAAATGCCGTCAATGTCATCGTGCCGGTGCGCCTTGCCCGAGTCGCGATAACAATCCCTCTGCAGACGGTCCTTATTACATTCGTGTGGGACCGGTGCTCCTCGATTGTCAGGCGCCTTGGCTGAAACGCACAGGTGCTTTCTTAAGGCTGTTCGCCACCGACGATCTGGTACATGTTTCCTGCGTCTTCCTTCCTGCACGACTCGGACAGAGTCAGCACCTTGGCTGATATGGTGCTGTTCCCGAAATGTATTTCGAGCAGGTCGCCCACTTTGACGTCGCTGCCGGCTTTCGCTGTCCTGCCGTTTATGGTTATGCGCTCCCTGTCGCAGGCTTCCTTTGCGATTGTCCGCCTTTTGATGAGCCTTGACACTTTTAAAAATTTATCGACTCTCATATATACTCCCTCTATCGCACATACTCCTTCTATCGCGGTTTGCCCCTGCGGCACAGCACGAGGCTGCGGTTCACATGTCAAAAAAGTAAAAAGGAGCGCTTCGGCACTCCTTGATCTACACTATTTATTCACCAAATCTTTTAGAGCTTTGCCGGCTTTGAACACAGGCGCTTTTGACGCTGCAATTTCGATGGTTTCGCCCGGCTTCCTCGGGTTCCTCCCCTGCCTTGCTTTCCTTGGGCGGATTTCAAAGGTACCAAACCCAATCAGCTGAACCTTCTCCTCTTTGACGAGTGCGCCTTCCACGCTGGCAACGAATGCGTTCACAGCGGCTTCTGCGTCTTTTTTTGTCAACCCTGTTTTTTCTGCTACACTAACAACCAGTTCTGCTTTATTCATGAATAAAAACCTCCTTAATGAATAATATAAACTCATTTGCGCTTTGCAGGTTTACCTGCATTTTTCGTTTTGCTTAGCCTTTTCCCAAAGATCGTCCATTTCCTTAAGAGTCATGTTTTCTAATTTTTTGCCCATCGCTACGGCTTCGCTTTCAATGTGAGCAAACCTTCTGATGAACCTTTCGGAAGTTGCGTTAAGGGCCTGCTCTGGGTTCACGTTTAGAAAACGCGACGCATTGACCACTGAAAAGAGTAAATCCCCTAACTCTTCAGCTATCCTTTCACCATTCCCAACACCACACGCGGCAACTAGCTCTCCTGTCTCCTCGTTAATCTTTTCAAACGCCCCCGACACGTCCTCCCAGTCAAACCCTGCCTCTGCAGCCTTCGCTTGGACCTTGTAACTTCTGATAAGAGCTGGGAACGCACGGGGAATCGACGCGAGCCTTTCGCTGTAAGATGCGCCTTCTTTCTCTTTCCATTTCACATTCTCCCATTTTTCAACGGCTTTGTCAATACTTTTAACATTTTCTTTCAAAAAAACATGAGGGTGGCGCCTTATCAGTTTTTCGCATTCCCTGTTGATTACTGAAACAAGATTAAATCTTGACTCTTCTTCTGCAAGCGCGCTGTGAAAAAGGACCTGCAGCAGGACGTCGCCCAATTCTTCCTCAAGATTGTCGAAATTCCCTGTATCGATGGCATCGCAAGCCTCGTAGGCCTCCTCAAGCATACAGATTCTAAGGGATTCGTGGGTTTGAGCCCTGTCCCACGGGCACTCCCTCCGCAGTATAGCAAGTATTGCAGACAGCCTTTTGACTGCTTCGCCCATCGTGGCGCCGCAAACGCGGACAGCGGCGTATTCTTCGCTCATTTGGCCTCATCCCTTTCATTTAACAAATTTGTTCATCATTTTGACTAATTTGTTGCCCATAGGAAGCTTTGCTGCTTCTTCTTTTGTTATCACCTTAAACGCGAATATCATTAGGAAGTAAACCACGGCCCCTGTCAAGACAGCAAGGACAGTGGACAACGCGTTGCCAAAAAACAAGCTGCACACCCTGTACGCCAGCCAGACTGACGCCGACATGACGAGCGCCGCCGCCGCAGGCTTTGCGTACGTCAGCGCATAGTCTATCTTTACTCCCGTGCATCTTCTAACTTCGATCATGTTGAGGGCCGACGCTATGACATAGGCGGCTACCGTGCCTGCCGCAGCGCCTTTCACGTTGACCAGCGGAACCGCGATGAGCTTGTACGACAGGGCGAACTTCACCACTGCCCCGATTGCCAAGTTGCGCACGGGTATGAGCTGCCTGCCGATGCCCTGCAGCACGCCGGTAAGCGTCTGCACCGTCGAAAGGAATATCACCCCTACCCCCATTATGACCAGGCACCCGGCGGCGCTTTCTGCACTGGCCCTCTGCAGCGGGTACAGCAGCAGCATTATCTGCTTTGACAGGGTTATGAAACCCAACGCACAGGGCAGCCCGACAATGATGGCAGTCCGAAGCCCCAACTTGATGTTTTCCTGCATGAACGCTGTGTCGTTTTGCTTGTGCGCCATTGAAACGGCAGGCACGAGGCTCATGGCGACAGCTTGCGTCAACACCTGCGGGAAATTGATAAGCGGCCCGACCATGCCAGCGAGCTGGCCGTACATGCCCTTCGCCTCGCTGTCCGCGAAGCCGACCGACTTCAGTACCCTGACGACCATTCCGGCGTCGATCGTGTTCATGATAGGCATGATGGCTGCGCCTATGGTAATCGGCACCGCTATCGCGACGATTGTAATCAATATGTCTTTTGTCCCCTCACCGTAGCGGCCTTCTGTCCTTTCGATGTCCGACTTGAGGCCCTTGCGGTTCATAAGATAAACCGCAAACACGCAGGCGAGGCCTGCCACTGCGCCAGCGGTGGCGCCAAAAGCGGCGCCTGCCGCCGCGTACTCGAGTTTCACTTTTATGAAATAATACGCAAGGAACAGCCCGCACACAACCCTGAAGAACTGCTCGACGCTCTGCGAAAGCGCTGTAAGCTTCATGTTCTGCATGCCTTGGAAATACCCCCGAAACGCCGCCATCATCGACACGATCAGCAGCGCGGGCGCGATGGCCCTCATCGAGTACGCCGCCTCCGGAACGTCCATCAAGCTTGTAATAAGCCCGGATCCGAAAAAGCATATGGACGCAGAGGCCGTGCCTATAAGGAACAGCAGCAGAAACGACGTGCGAAACACCCTGCCGGCTTCGGCGTGGCTGTCTACCGCAATCCTCTCAGACACCATCTTGGATATGGCGATCGGTATCCCCGCAGTCGACAAGGTCAGGAAAAAAACGTAGACGGGGTAGGCGCTCTGGTAATAGCCCATCCCGACTGGCCCGATCATGTTGGCAAGCGGAATCCTGAACGCAGCACCCAGTATTTTGATGAACAGCCCTGCAGCGCCTAGGATCACTGCCCCCTGCATGAAGGATTTTTTTGTCATAATACCCCCGGAAATGTGTTATTGCTCAGACAATATGCTATAGCTCAGACAATATCCTCGCCTTGGATTTTTCTGTTTCAAACATGGCTCTTTCGACGTCTACAGTCATGTGCTCCCCGTCCTTGTACAGGATTTTGCCGTCTGCCATGGTGAGCGCGATGTCGCTCCCAGAGGCAGAATACACTATGCTCGTCAAGATGTCGTGTACCGGCCACATGTGGGGCTTGTCGATGTCCAGCACTATCAAATCGGCCTTGTTCCCCTCTTTCAATGAGCCGCAGTCCTCCCTGCCCTGGCTTTCTGCCCCTGCCTTCGTGGCGGCGCGAACGGCTTCTTTTGGAGTCACGGCTGTGGGGTCGCCGGCGCTGACCTTTGCGGCGCAAGCCATGAATTTCATCTCCTCAATGAAGTTGAGGTTGTTGTTGCTGCTCACGCTGTCGGTGCCAATGGCCACGTT
>WRJV01000243.1 GCA_009778415.1 Clostridiales bacterium
AGACGTCAGGAAAGCGGCCTTAGTCATCGAGGACGCCAAGACCCAGTACGTTGCAGTGTGCAACGCAGCCGAAACCCTGCTCGTACACAAAGATGCCGCTGCATCCCTCCTGCCCGCCCTCAAAAAGCGCTTGGACCAGAAAAACGTTGTGCTGCGGGGCTGCCCGCGCACGAAAGAAATCATAGGCTGCGAGGACGCCACGGACGAGGATTACAGGACCGAGTACCTCGACTTCGTGCTCTCCGTTAAAATAGTCGATTCGATGGACGAAGCCATATCTCACATCAACAGGTACGGGTCCCACCACACGGACTGCATAATGACCGAAGACAGCGAGGCTGCCGAGGCATTCATGGCGGCGGTGGATTCAGCCGGCGTGTACCAGAACTGCTCGACCCGGTTTGCGGACGGGTACCGGTACGGCTTCGGCGCGGAAGTGGGCGTCAGTACGGGGAAGCTGCACGCCAGGGGGCCTGTCGGCCTTGACGGGCTTGTGAGCTACAAGTACAAGCTGTACGGGGACGGGCACATAGTGGCAGACTACGCAGAAGGCCGCAAGTCGTTCAATTTCAAGGACATTTAGCCTGCAAGACTAATTTAGGGCCAGCCCGCCGGGGCTTGGCCCTTTTTTTACACACGTATTGGCAGCTGCCTCACGGCTCGTCACGCAAGCCCTATGAGCCTCGGCAGGAACAGGGACAGCGTTGGGACGTAAGTCGTCAGCAGCAAAGTCGGCAGCCACGCGAACAGGATGAACCACATCGTCGGCTTAAGCATTTCGTTTATCGGGGCGCCACCCACCCTGGAGCCTAGGTACAGGAACGGCGCGCATGGCGGCGTAACGCACCCGAGCCCAAGGTTCACACCCATGATGGCTGCATAATGAACGGGGTTTATCCCCAGCGAAATCACTATGGGCAGCATTATGGGCGTCGTTAGCAGTATCGCGCTGGTGTCGTCCATAATCATGCCGATAACTATGAGGAACAAGTTGACCATCATGATCAAAACCGTTTGGTTTTCAGTGATGGAAGTCATAGCGTTCAGGAGCATCCTGGGTACGTTTTCCTTGGTGTACAGGTTGGACAGCACCATTACCGAAAAGAGCATGATCATGACTACCCCTGCGGTGGTGCCCGCCGAAATCAGGCTGTCCAAAAAGCCCCTGCCCTTTAGCCCCTTGTATATGAAGAAGCCCACAGGGATCGAATAGACCACGGAGATCGCCGCAGCTTCAGTCGGCGTCATGAACCCGCCGTATATCCCGCCCAGTATGATCACCGGCGCGATAATGGCCGGCACCGCCCGCAGCGTCCTTTTGCCAAGTTTGCTTGCGAACTCCAAGGGCGGCATCGGGTCAGCAAGGACAATGTCCTGGTTTTTCCGAAGCTGCCAAATGTTCGTAAGGCTCAGGCATATTACCAGAATAATGCCTGGTATGACCGTCGCCACGAAACAGGCGAGCACGGACTGCCCTCCGACGAACGCGTACAAGATCATGTTCAGGCTCGGCGGGATCAGCAGCCCCAGCAGGGACGCGCTGGAAATCAGCGCTGAGGACACGCCCCTCGGGTAGCCCGCAGCGTACATCCTCGGCAGCATTATCGAGCCTATGCATGAAAGCGTCGCCATGCCGCTTCCCGATATGGCGCCGAACAGCGCACAGGAAATAACCATTACGGCGCCCAGGCCGCCTTTAATCCGCCCAACGAACATGTCAACGAGGTTGACAAGGCTTTCGCCTATCCCGCCCTTCTCCATCAGGCTGCCCGCCAGTATGAACAGCGGTATGGCGACAAGTATGATCGAGCTTGCCCTGTTGTAGCCGTACATCAGCAGGGACGAATAGTCCATTTTGCCCAAAAGTATGATCGTCACCGACGACGCGAAAAAGGCGAACGGTATCGGGACGCCCAGCATCAGCACTACGACTAAAACTATGATTGCTATTAAAACGACGCTCATGGTTTGGCACCCCCTTCCGCATCAGCCAAGTAGATTTCTGTTTTCGTAACGTATTTCTTGACGAATACTTTTACGTTGTCGTAGAGGTACGCTGCATTGTAGAACGTCAGCAAAACAAGCCCCAGCAGCATGGAGCTCTGCCCAACTGCTATGGGTATCCTGTACACCGGAGTCCTGGTGTTCATCTCGATCGTCCACACAAGAAGGTGGAACGCCCAGTACATCATGATCGCCCCCAGGACGAACGTTAGCATGTGGCGTACGAGGCGTATCAGGTCTTTTGCAAAACACTCCTTCATCATCACTTCTACAATGTCTGCAGTAATCTGGCTTTTTTCATACGTTCCGTATGCGCAGCCAATCATGTACAGCCAAAACGCGACCAATATCAAGATTTCTTCGAAACCGTTGAAGTTGACGTGAAACCATCTTAAAATGCAGGCGCCCGACACAATGAGGGTGGTGCCTATCGCTGTTATTATTATGACAAAGCGTTCTATTGATGCCAATGCCCTCCAAAACGCGTTGTCCTCCCGCCTTTTTATTGTTGTCAAAAAAGCGCCCCCTTTCTAACGCGGGCGATGCCCGCAACCCATAGTAAAACTAAGGGGGAGATAACTCTCGCCCCTTAGCCTGTTTTCCTTTATTTGTTTAATTTCGCAACCTCAGCCCTGAAGCCAGCAATCAGCTCAGGAGTCAAGTCCTCTTCGAGTTTGGTCCATGTCACGTCGCGGACGAAGTCAGCATTCTTCTGAAGCTGCTCTTTCGTGAATTCCACCACTTCCACGCCGTAATCGTCGGTGAGCTTCTTCTTGTAGACTTCTTCGTTGTCCCTTGCGTCCTTAATGCTCTGCACGCTCTGCTCGCGGAAAACGTCGATTACGATCTGCTGGTCTTCCGGCGACAGCTTCGCGAGGCTCTTTTCGCTCATGACATAGCTTGTAGCCTCCGCGTGCAGGTAATTCACGTACATTTTGGTGATGATTTCGCCGACCCATGCGTAGTTCATGTTCGGCGTCCCGCCGATCCAGCCGTCAACTACCTTCGTCTGTATAGCCATCGGGACTTCCGCGTAAGTGATGGTTATCGGGTTGTACCCCAGGTCCTCCTGCACTTTCCTGAAAGTGGCCATCGCAGGGCTCCTGAGCTTGATGCCCTTCGGTGCGCCCGGCTCAAACACGTTGGTCGGGTCTTTCACGACCCCCATCCCGATGAAGCCTTCCAGCACCCAGCCAAGGAACCTCACGCCGTTTTGAGCAGTGAGCTCGGCGAACACCTTGGTCATGTAAGAATCAGGGGCGTAAAGCACTTCGGCTTCGTCAAAGCTTGTAGCGTAATAAGGCAGGTACGCCGATCCCAGCCTTGCGTCCAGTGCGTCAGGAACAGTAATCTGCGCTATGTCCACTGTGCCCATTACGATTTCCTGGTACACTGATTCGTAGCTGCCCAGCTGGCTTGCGCCGTAATAGTCGATGGTTACCCTTCCGTTTGTCCTTTCCTTCACTTTGTCGGCGGCAGCCGTGTTGAGCCTTGTGGCTATGTGGTCGACAGGCGCATCAGAGGCCAGCTTCAGCACTATCGTTTCGTCGTTTGAGCCTCCGCCCCCGCTGCCACCGCATCCTGCAAAAGCGCCGCAGACGAGCGCCAGTATCAAGGCAACGGACACTGCTTTACCAGTCATTTTAAATTTCATATCTTTTCCTCCTCCTACAAAAAATTGGTATCAATCCATTATGGAAATAATTATACATTAAATATGCGATTTGTAAAGTGATGTTTTTGCATGTATACTGTATATTGTCAACATTCATTCTACAAACCTGTGCAGCATGGCTGCGCACTCGGCCCGGCTCGCTTGGCCCTTCGGGTCGAAGATGTTGCCCGGCCTGCCGGTTATCACGCCTTTCATGTAGCAGAACATAGTTCCGTCATAGGCCCACTCCGAAAGCTGGTCAAGGTCCGCGAAATCAAGCCTGACCGCCCAAGCGCCGACAGGCCCGTTGCCCTCAAACTGCGCGTACCGGAAAAGGATTGCCGCAAGCTGCTCTCTGGTGATGTTGTCCGATGGCCCGAACTTGCCGTTGCCGTAGCCGGACACTATCCCGTTTGAGGCCGCCCAGTTCACCGCCTGCCAGTAGTAAGCCCCTTCTGCGACGTCAGAGAACTGCCCGCCGCCCGCCGCCTGAGCCAAGTCGCCAGAGCTTCCCGCCATGCGCCACAGCACCGTTACGACCATGCCCCTGGTCAGTGCCGCTTCCGGGCTGAACAGCATCGGGCTGGTGGAAGTGCCGTTCATGAGCCCGTTTTCGTACGCATACATCACGTCGCCGTAAAACCACGCGCTTTCCTTTACGTCTTCAAACGGGTTTTTCACTGCGGTCACCGACCCGTACACTGTTTCGCCGCCAAATATGGTTGCCAGCACTTCTGTTTCGTCGATCCTGAGCGGGCTGACCTTGAGCGGGTCCTGGTCTACGACGATCATGTCTGCCAGCTTGCCCGCTTTGAGCGAGCCTATCTGATCCTCCATGTACATCTGGTACGCAGTGTTGATGGTGTACGCCTCTATGGCCTCCTTTACGGTGATCCTTTCCGCAGGGTTCAGCAGCCATGTGGGGTCGTCGATGCTTTTTATGTCCGGGACGCCGTAGAATTCCGGGTTGTTCAGGTTCCTCGTCACCGAAGTTTCTATTGCCCAAAACGGGTTGTTCACAGGGGATACGGGATGGTCGCCTGAAAAAGCCACCCTGACCCCCGCGTCGATCAGGCTCCTCACCGGGTATTCTTTCCATGCCCGTTCAGCGCCTAGGACGAATTCGTCCACGTACTCGTACCACTCGGGTTCTTTCATATGCCAGAAAGGCTGCGTCGAAGCGATAATCCCCAGTTTTCCCATCCTGGTTTTGTCCGAGTCCTTGACCACCTGAAGGTGCGCAATAGTGTTCCTCGCGTCGACGCTTGGGTTGTTTTTCTGCGCCGCCTCCATGGCGTCGATGGTTTCAGTGGTGGCCTGGTCGCCTATTGAATGGACGTGTATCTGTATCTTGTTCTTCATCAGGGTGCTGTAATAGCTTTTTAGCTTTTCCACGTCCCAAAGAGGCACGGACACGTAGTCCGGGTCAAGCCCGGCGGCTTCGTCGTAGGGCGCCGAAAGGTAGCCTGTCTGCCCCTCTATCACTCCGTCCATGAAGAATTTCGCCGTGCCCAGCTTGATGTTGCGCGAATCTTTGAGGGCGTCTTTTAGCGACATGAACTCTACCAGAGTCAAGCCAAAGTCTTTGTCCGGCTCGAATGTCATGCAGAGGTTGGTGTGCAGCTTCCAATTCCCGTCCGACTCAAGCCGGGTCATGTACCCTGCCAGCTCCGGTGCCGGCACAAACAGGAAGTCAAGCATGTTCGCTCCGGTGTACCCCCAGCCGAGCATGTTGCTGTGGAACGTCTCCATAGCTTCCATGAACTGTTCGTCCGTAAACTCCCGCTCCGTCTCAACCAGGTCAAAGGCGTCCGTCAGAATCCCCCACAATTCGCCGTCTGCCCCTTTCTGTACGGTTCCGGTCGGGTGCTCCGTGTCCTTGGTGATCCCGTTCAGTTCAAAGGCTTTGCTGTTCAGCCACAGGTTGTGCCCGTCGTTTGAAGTCAGTATGATCGGTTTGTCGCTGCAGATTTCGTCCAGCCATTCCTTCCTCGGCCCTTTGCCGTCGCTTTCGCTGCCGCCTATGCCCATCGGAAAGCCCGTGCCCCAGTAGGAGTCAAGGTCTGGGTTCATCCTGACGTAGCCCTCTATCGTTGCCAAGGCCTGCGCCTTTGTCAGCGAGTCGTACAGGTCAATCTCGAACAATTCGGTGAATGCGGTACCTGGCGGGTGGACATGGCTGTCAAGAAAACCGGGGAAAACAGTTTTGCCGTCAAGGTCGATGACTGCCGTTCCGGCGCCAACATAGGCCTGCGCTTCTTCGTCGCTGCCTACGAACAATATTTTGCCGTCTGCCGAAACCGCGACGCTTTCCTGCGGGTTTTTGTCCCAGTTTTCGCCTTCCACGGTATAGACGACGCCATTTTTGTAAACCGAAGCCGCTTCCTCGCCGTCATCCGCAAAGGCAGCCCAGCACCCGCACGGCACGGCAAGGGCAATCGCGGCAATCAACGCGATTGCCTTGTTGCGCATTGAATTGCTGTAAATTTTACTCAAAAATAAATACCTCCCTTCAAAAAATGAATAAATCCTTGATATTAACGTGGTTTAAGTTTATTATTATTTTAACACATTTTTGTAAAGGAGAGTGTAAAATGTTCAGGGAAATGCGACGAAAAGACAGGTTGTCAGCCGACGAAACAGGTGTTGAACTGTTGAACAAGTGCGTTTACGGGGTCCTTTCCGTCATAGGGGACGATGACTACCCATACGGAGTCCCGGTGAATTTCGCCTATAAGGACAGCTGCATCTTTGTGCACTGTTTTTTGGAAGGCCACAAAATAGACGCCATAAAGAAGAACCCCAAGGTGTGCCTGACAGCAGTGGGCGGCGAGGAAGTCATGAAGGACCAGATAAGCACGAACTATACCAGCGTCATAGCGTTCGGCCAGGCTGAAGTGGTCCCCCCGCCTGAAAACAGCTTGAGGGATGCTGCCTTTACTGCCATAATGGACAAGTACATCCCAAACGAGCAGGCGCGCACCGCCGCCTACATAAAAGCCCACGAGGGCAATACAACCGTTATCAAAATCAGCATTGAGCACATGACGTGCAAAAAGAGGGATATCCGATAAGCGCCGGAGGGTTCAATTGTGACACAGGGTTGTTTGAAAGTCATGACTGCCGGACAGGCAATCAGCCGTTTTTTGCAGGACGGCGACTGCATTGCCATGGGCGGGTTCGTGACAAACCGCAGGCCATACGTCTTTGCAAGGGAAATAGTCAGGCAGGGGAAAAGGGGCCTCTACCTTGAAGGCGGCCCGTCAGCAGGGGACATGGACATGCTCATCGGCGCTGGCTGCGTGAGCGTCATGATCGCTTCCTACGTGGCCAACTCGGGATACACCCAAGTATGCCGCCGTTTCAGGCACGCCGTTGAAACCGGCGCCATACTGTTTGACGACTATTCCTTGGACGTGCAGACCATCGCCTACCACGGGGCGGCACTCGGGCTCCCATACGTTCCCGTGAAAAACATGCTGGGTTCCGACCTCTGCAACCTCTGGGGGATATCTGAGGAGGAGCGGGCAAAGCGCCCCAAGCTTCCTCAAAAGAAGTTCGTGATCAGGGAAGACCCTTTCAACCCGGAGAGCCTGCTATGCTTGATCCCCACTCCAAAAATCGACGTGGCGCTGGTCCACGCCCAAATTGCCAGCCCGGACGGCACATTCCGCATAGCCGGGCCCCAGTTCCAAGACCTTGACATCGCCATCGCTGCGAAGCACACCCTCGTCTCCTGCGAAGAACTGGTTCCCGACGATGAGATACGAAAAAATCCGGAGCTAAACACCTGTACCGGCCTTTGCGTCGACGCCGTAGTCCATGCTCCTTATGGTGCCCACCCCACTCAATGCTTCGGCAAATACGATTACGACAGCTCGTTTTTGACCGAGTACGACAGGGCGAGCCGCACACAGGGCGAATTCGACCAGTTCGTCTGCAAATACGTGACGCGCCTCAAAACCCATGAGGAGTACCTTTCTTTTCTCGGGGAAAACAGGCTTTCCAACCTGCGGATCGACGAAGAATACGGTTTCAGGCGCGGATTGAAGAGGAAGTGACAGATGGAATTCACACCAAACCAAATGATGGCCGTCGCATTGGCAAGGCTCGTTGAAGACGGAAAAGCGTACATCGTGGGAACCGGCCTGCCCCTTGTCGGTGCGACATTGGCTAAAAACACTCATGCCCCAAACGCCCGCCTCATCTTTGAAACGGCTCTCTTCGAGGGCAGCCCGCCGGAAGTGCCCACCAGCGTGTCGGACCTTCGGGTAAACTACGGTGCCACCGTGCTCTGGCCCCAGTACCGCTACTTCGGGTTCCAGTCCATCTACGCGGCGAGGGGGCTTATTGCCGGCGGCTTTCTTGGCGGTGCCCAGATCGACCCCTACGGCAACCTGAATTCCACCAGCATAGGCAGCTATTTTTCACCAGAAACCCGCCTTTCCGGCTCCGGCGGCGCAAACGGCATCGCAACTTACTGCGACACGTTCATAATAATGAAGCACGAAAAGCGACGCTTCGCCGAAAAAATCGACTACGTCACCAGCATCGGGTGGGGCGACGGGCCCGGCGGGCGAAGCAAAGCAGGGCTCGACCCAAGCAAAGGGCCGAGGGCCGTCGTCACAGAAATGGGCGTCATGCGGTTTGACGGCAAATCCAAAAGAATGTACATTGCTGAATATTTTCCCGGCAGGTCGCCCCAGGAAATCCAAAACAGCACCGGCTTTTTCATAGACGGGTCACGGGCTTTTGAGTCAGAGCCGCCATCGGCGGACGTCCTTGACGTGCTGCTGAACCAGGTCGACCCTATGCGGCTAATGATTTGACTCGGTCGCATTGCATTTCAGAACTGCGCCATTTACTGCACTATTTACTGCGCCATTTACTGCGCTACTGGCAGAAAACTCCGGATGCTGGTATATTGTCACTGCGAAGGAAAGCCGCTCGTCGTCGGTTTCAAAGACAGGAGGAGGCGAACCGTTGTGTTCCAGAGCATTGACGATCTTCATGAAACCTGTGTTTCGCCCCTCTGTCAGATGCAGCTCTTTCAAAAATTCACCAATACGACGGTTGCGGTACCTGCGGCTGAAAGCCTTGAAATTCCGAAGCCCCTCGCTACTGACAGAACGGTCGGCCCCAGGATGGCTGACAATCTCTATACGGTCAGGCAAGACTCGGACTTCAATGGGTTCGCGCTCGTCGTAACCCTTGTGGTAGACGGCGTT
>WRJV01000244.1 GCA_009778415.1 Clostridiales bacterium
GTACATAAGCTTTTCATTTCTCCAAAGCTATGTGTAAGTCCCGGTTTCTGAGCTGATTGTTTTCGCCAAGCAACAGATTCCCGAAGAAGCGGTTCAGATATTCAACCGTTGCGTAGGCACCGAGCTTGTAATCGCTGTAATTCGCCCGAACCAAGGCATTGCGGAAGTACCAGGAGTGGTCGGCAAACAAGTCGTTGTTGACAACAAAGCCGATCGTTCTCAAATACTTTATCGCAAACACCGCCGTGGTGCGGGTGTTGCCCTCCCCGAAGGCGTGGATTTGCCATAAGCCGGACACAAACCTTGCGATGTGCTCCACGATTTGTTTTTGGCTCAAACCCTTGTAAACAAAGGATTTCTCCTGCTCGAAGTCGTATTCCATCGTAGCGCGAATGCTGTCGGCGCTGGCGTAATAAACCGTTTCACCATTTAGCACCCACTCATCTTTTGATATGTTGTAATCTCGGATTTTCCCCGCAAACTCAAAAATGCCCGCAAAGAGCCTCTTGTGCAGCGTGACATATTCGGCAGGGCTAAATGAAAATGCCTTCTCGGACAGTATCTGGGCAATACGGGCAGATACCTTGTCAGCCTCTTCGGTACGATCATCTGCTGTCTTCATGGGCTTCGCCTTGTAATAGCCTTCAAGCCGCTCTTGAACCTCGCAGATGGTGATCTCACCCTCGATGTTTTGCTTCGCTGTACTAATCAGATATTTGGACGGCGTCAGGCCGTCCACCTGCTGCAAGCCGATGGCAGCCTGCCAGATCGCAGATTTTTCTGCTTTTTCGGGTTCGCCAAGGTGCTTGTATTCGTCAAAGTCTTTCATGTATGCCATAGCAGCACTGCCTCCGTGTCATCATGTATTGCTGAATTTTACCACAAAACGCTCTAAAATTCAACTGCGTATGAACGAAAAACGAAAAAATGATATTGACCAATACGGCAGTTTTAGGTTACAATAAGTGCGGAGTGAATATATTTTATGGAACGTAAAATTGTTAAAGACCTACTATTGTGGAAAAACAACCCTGACAAGCTGCCTTTACTTCTGCAAGGGGCGCGTCAAGTAGGCAAGACCTATAGCATGCTGTCTTTCGGCAAGGAACATTACAAGAACGTTGCGTATTTCAGTATGGAGGAATCCAAAGAGATACCTGCCATCTTTGAGCGCGACCTAAACCCTGTGCGCATTGTGCGCGAGCTTGAAGCCAACAGCGGGCAAACGATAATGCCAGGCGATACCCTTGTCATATTTGACGAGATACAAGCCTGTGAGCAGGCGCTGGCTTCGCTTAAATACTTTGCTGAAAGAGCACCGCATTACCATGTCGTCGCAGCTGGCAGCCTGCTCGGCGTGGCGATGAAACGCGAGAAATTCTCTTTCCCTGTCGGGAAGGTGGATATGCTCCACCTGCACCCAATGGACTTTGAGGAGTTTTTGTGGGCCATAGGGCAGGATAGGGTTTGCGGGTTGATTCGGGAAGCCTATAAAAGTTTCACACCGATGTCACTCCATGAGACGGCGATGGACTTGTACAAAACCTACCTTGTGATTGGCGGTATGCCTCGCGCTGTGCAGGAATATGCAAACAAACGCGATTTCGACTTCGTGAAGGCTTTGCAGAAAACGCTGAATGATTCATACATCGCCGACATGGCAAAATACGCAACGCCACATGAAACTGCCAAGCTCATGGCGGCGTGGGCGTCAGTTCCGTCACAGCTTGCCAAGGAAAATCACAAGTTTCAATATAAGGTCATCAAGTCTGGAGCACGATCAAAGGATTATGAGATTGCTCTTGATTGGCTAAAAGCGGCAGGGATGATAAACAAGTGCGTCCATGTGGCCGAGGGAAAGATGCCGCTGTCGGCATATGCTGACAACGAGGCGTTTAAGGTCTATATGGTGGACACTGGTGTACTTTGCTCCAAACTCGATATTCCAGCGAGCACTGTGCTTAACACTCCGCACAGCTTTGACGGGTTCAAAGGCGCTTTAGCCGAAAACTATATCATGCAGGCGCTTGTCGCAAATGGCATAAACCCTTATTATTGGGCTTCTCAAGGCAGGGCAGAGGTGGATTTCTTATTTCAGGACAAGCAAGGAAATATCATCCCGCTGGAAGCGAAGTCTGCTGAGAATGTGCGCTCAAAAAGTCTTCGGCAATATAGGGAAACATACAAGCCTGCATATTCTATCCGGGTATCTGCCCGAAACTTCGGCTTTGAGAACGGGATAAAGAGCGTACCGCTCTATGCCGCATTTTGCTTGCAAGCTTGAGCCCCATCTGGATTGTCTCGCTGGTTTAGTTGTTTCGCCGGTGTGCAGGAGTTGACCGTCATTAATCCAATCGTACGTGCTGTCCATATGTCAAGGCGTCCCTTGCTTTTTGCTGCCTAAATTGTGCGAAAAACCCACAAAGCAAACAGCCATGCGGGTTTTTCACTGGAGCTGCTATCCGGGATTGAACCGGAGACCTCGTCCTTACCAAGGACGCGCTCTACCTCCTGAGCTATAGCAGCACGAACATACCTATTTTACTACATGAACATCATGCATGTCAATGCTATTTTCCAAGTCCGAGGCAGTCTTCGAGCTTTCTTTTTGTTCGCTGTATGGCATTGTCCACCGCTTTTGGCGTTTTGTTTATTATTTGCCCTATTTCGCTGTATGTGCGCCCCTTCAGGTATTCGTTCCACACCCTGAGCTCCATGTCGCTGAAAACGCTGCTGTCTTCGATCCTGTTCAGGTCTTCCTTCAAGATGTAGAGCGCCTCTGGGTCGTCGTAGTTGCAGGAAAGCAGCGTGTCCTCAATCGTCTTGTCGTCCCCTCCTGAAAGCGGGTTGCTGATCGACAGGGAATTGTTTAGCGGCGCGTGCTTCTGCCTTTGCGCCGCTTTTATGGCGCTCAGAATCTGCCTGTTGATGCATATCTCTGCGAAAGTTTGAAAGGTCGTGCTCTTCTCTTCGCTGTAGCCTTTGATCGCCTTGAAAATCCCGATCATGCCTTCTTGCACCGTGTCTTCGTTGTCGGCGCCGACTATAAAGAAAAAGTGGGCTTTGCCCCTGACCAGGTCCTTGTATTTCCTGATCAGGTATTCTTCCGCTCCGGCGTCCCCGGCTTGCGCCTGCTTCACCAGGAGTTCGTCAGCCATCTCAGCGTACTTGCTGTCCATCCCTCTGCCTCCGCACCTCGTACATCAGAATCGCGGCTGCATTTGAAGCGTTCAGCGAACTGATTTTCCCTTTCATCGTGATCCCCAGGGTGAAATCGCATTTTTCCCTGACCAGCTTCCCTATACCGGTGCCTTCGCCGCCAACAACGAGCCCAATGCCGCCTGTCAAGTCTACGCTGTGCCATGTCTGCCCGCCAACGTCGCAGGCGGCTATCCAAAGGCCCATGCTTTTCAGCTTGTCGATCGCTTGCGATATATTGGGGACCTTTGCGCAGAGCATGTGCTCAGAGGCGCCTGCAGACGCTTTCACAACTGCCGAAGTTATGCCGGCCGCCCTTCTCTTCGGTATGACGATGCCATGGGCCCCAGCCGCCTCAGCGGTCCTTATGACAGCCCCTAGGTTGTGCGGGTCTTCAATCCCGTCGAGAACCACCACAAACGGATCCTCGCCGCGCTCTTCCGCAAGCCTTATCATGTCCTCTATTTCGCAGTAGCTGTGCGACGAAACGAAAGCGGCCACGCCTTGGTTGCCATTGCCTGACAGTTTGTCAAGCACCTGCCTGTCTTCATAGTGGACAGGTATCCCCCTGTCCTTTGCCACGGCGATGATCTTCTTGATCGACCCTTCGCTTCCCTTCGCGACAAACAGCTTCTCTATTTCCCTGCCCGCTTTAAGGGCTTCCATGACTGGGTTTCTCCCCACAATCAAGTCGCTTGCTTTTTCTTTCACGTCTTGTTCCTTATGTACTCGGTGAATTGGTATCTGACGGAGTTTTCTTCCATAATGCCGCTCGACCAAACCACCGAAAAACTGCCGCCGTCCCTGTCCAAGTTGGGGAAGTGCCTGTCAGCATCGAAGGCTGCGTATAGCTTCGTGATGAAAAACCGGTCGCAGTACGGAAAAAACAGCTTGTAAATGGCTTCTCCGCCAGCGACGAACACGTCTCTGCCGCCGAGGTATTCCATAGCCTCGCCCAGGGAACAGAACGTTTGGCACCCTGGTCGTTTGCCGGGGCTCCTCGACAGCACCACTGTCTCCCTTCCCGGTAGGGGCTTGCCGATGCTGTTGTAGGTCTCCCTGCCCATCACCACCGTTTTGCCCAGGGTTTTTTCTTTGAAATACAAAAGATCGCCCGGCAAGTGCGCGAGCAGCTTCCCGTTTCGCCCTATGCCCCAGTTTTCGTCAACCGCCGCTATTGCGTTCATAGTCCATTGTGCCTCTTTCTGCTTGCGCCGCTGCCTTGCCGCCGCTGCTGCTACACTGCGACAGGGATGTCCTTAACCTGCGGGTTTGCCTTGTAGCCCTCAATGCATATGTCGTTTACCGTAAAGCCGTAGAAATCCTCTATGTCCGGGTTTAGCTTGAACTTCGGGGCAGGGTATGCCTCCCGCCCTATAAGCTCGCGTATGACCGGCACGTGCCTGTCGTAGATATGCGCGTCCGCAATGACGTGAATCAGCTCCCCGGCCACAAGCCCCGACGCTTGCGCCATCATATGCACCAGCACGGAATACTGCACTACGTTCCAGTTGTTTGCCGCCAGCACGTCTTGCGAGCGCTGGTTCAGCACTGCGTTCAGCTTGCCTCCTGTGACGTTGAACGTCACGCTGTAGGCGCATGGCTCAAGGTTCATTTCGGACAAGTCGCTGAAATTGTAGATGTTCGTCATTATCCGGCGCGAATAGGGCGTGTTTTTCAGCTGCCAGAGGACATTGTCGACTTGATCCATTTCCCCTTGGCGGAATTTGTACTTCCGTGCGAGCTGATAGCCGTAGGCTTTCCCGATTGAACCGTCTTCATCGGCCCATTCGTCCCAAATGTGGCTGGCCAGGTCGTTTACGTTGTTTGATTTTCTCTGCCATATCCATAGGAGCTCGTCAACAGCCGATTTAATGGCTGTCGGCCTCAGCGTCAAAGCCGGGAACTCTTCTGCAAGGTCGTACCTGTTTACGATTCCAAAAGCCTTAATCGTATGCGCAGGCGTACCGTCAGGCCATCTAGCCCTGACTTCGTACCCTTCGGACGAGTATCCGTTGTCTAGTATTTCATTGCACATCGCTATGAATAGGCCGTCTGCCTTGCTCATGTCCCTGCCCCCTTGGCGCAACGCCCTTTTTTACATTACGAAGAACCTTATTACCAGCCCGATTGCGCCGATTATGCAGATCGCGAGGTATATCTTCTCGTTTTTCGTCCATTTCGCGCCTTTGGGCTGTTTTTTGTACTCCTCGTCGTAGGCTTTCGTAATTTCCCTGTTGGTCATGTAGTAGTCCCACATGACGCCTTTGAATTTGTTTTCTCGTTTTTTTTGCTCAGCCATCTTTGACTCCGTCTTTGGCTCTGTCTTTGGCTCTGTCCTTGGTAGCGGAAAAAGCGAGGCTGACGATCTCGCCCAGCCTCTTTTCGTCCCCTGTTAGGTAAAGGTGCCCTACCAAGGCTTCGAAAGCCGAGGCAAGCTTGTATGTCAGCGGGTCTGCGTTCTTTGGCTTTGTAGCCGGCTTGCGGTTCCTCGCCCTTCTGACCAAATCCTGCTCTTCTTCGGAAAGCTCGTCAAAAATCGCCTTTAGCGCCTTTGCCTGCGCCTCTGCGTTCACGTACTTCACCGCCATGCCGTGCAGCTTATCGGCGCTCGCCTGACCGCTTTGAACAACTTTCTCGCGCACACGCAGTTCGTACACTGCGTCGCCCATAAAAGCAAGGGCTGTTGTATTGAGCTGCTTGTTCACAGGTGCGTTCATCGCTCTTTAATCACCTGAACCCCTTGTGGCGTGTCCTTGAGCGTTATCCCCCGAGCCTTGAGCACGTCCCTTATTTCGTCTGCTTTGGCGAAGTCCTTGTCTTTTCGCGCTTTCTGCCTTTCTTCAACAAGGGCCGCTACTTCGCTTTCGATGCTGCCGCCCTCGTCATCGCCCAAAAGCAGGCCAAGAACGCCGGCGAGTTCTTCGAGACGCTTTAGCGACTCTTCCGCAAACTCCTTTGTCGCCCCGCCCTTTACTGCGGTGTTCACTGCTGTAACGAGCTCGAACACCGCCGTTATCGCATCGGCAGTGTTCAGGTCGTCGTCCATCGCGGCAATGAAGCTCTCCCTGAACGGGCTGAAGTTTTCAAGCTCCGCTTTTTCGCTTTCCGTCATCTGCCCTGCCCCCGTTGCTATCAAGTGCTTCAGGTTGATCTTTGCATTTTGCAGCCGGGCCAGGCTGTTTTTTGCCTGTTCCATCAATGAGTCGCTGAAATTTATGGGGTTCCTGTAGTGCCCCGACAGCAGGAAGAACCGTATCGTTTCCCCGCTGAATTCTTTCAATATATCCCTGACCATGAAGAAATTGCCTTTTGACTTTGACATTTTTTCGTTGTCTATGGTTATGTACCCGTTGTGCATCCAATATCTGGCGAATGTCTTCCCGTTCTCTGCCTCTGACTGGGCGATCTCGTTTTCATGGTGGGGGAATATCAGGTCCTGGCCGCCTGCGTGGATGTCGATGGTTTCAGCAAGGTACTTCCTGGACATGGCTGAGCATTCGATGTGCCAGCCCGGCCTGCCCATCCCCCAAGGGGATGCCCACGCTATTTCGTCATCTGCCTTTCTGGCTTTCCAGAGGGCGAAATCCAAGGGGTCCCTTTTGATCTCGGCAGTTTCGACCCTCGCCCCTATCTCCAGGTCTTCGATGTTCTGCTTTGAGAGCTTGCCGTAGCCCGGGAACTTCCTCGTGCTGTAGTAGACGTCCCCGGCAGTCTCGTAGGCGAACCCCTTGTCTATGAGCCCGCTGACGAACTGTATGATCTCATCCATGTTTTCAGTGACTTTCGGGTGTACGTCCGCTTTCCGAACGTTTAGCGCTGCGGCGTCCCTATAGTATTCTTCGATGTACTTTTCGCTGACCTGCGCGGCGCTTGTGCCTTCTTCCTTCGCCCTGTTGATGATCTTGTCGTCCACGTCGGTGAAATTCTGCACGTACTTGACTTTGTACCCTCTGTATTCCGCGTACCTCCTGAAGGTGTCGAAGACGACGAATGGCCTCGCGTTCCCTATGTGGAAATAATTGTAGACTGTCGGGCCGCATACGTACATTTTGATTTCGTTTTCGCCTGAAGGAATAAAATCTTCCTTCGCCCTTGCCATGGTGTTGTATATTTTCATTAGCTTTCCCCCTCATCTACTTGGAAACAATTAAAGGCAGGTTTTTGCACCTGCCAGAGATTATACATTATTTTTCATCTGAGCGCAACAAGCTGTGCTCAATTAATGTAGTCCATCGGGTTTTTTGGCGTCCCGTTGACCCTCACTTCGTAGTGTACATGAGCTGTGGTGGCGTTGCCTGTCGAGCCGACCGTGGCGATCTGCTGCCCTCTGGACACTGTCTCGCCGACCGTAACCAGCATCGTATCGCAATGGGCGTAGTACGTCTCAAGCCCGCCCCCGTGCGACAGCTTCACTATGTTGCCGTAGGTTCCCGAATAAGCGGCAAAAGTCACGACCCCGTCCGCTGAGGCGTATATGGGGGTCCCTGTCGGGTTTTTGAGGTCCACACCGTTGTGGCGCCTGCCGCCCCTGCTCCCGTATGAGGAGCATACGTTGATGTTTGCAACAGGGCTGCTGAGCGTGCCGGAACTCGAACCGACATAGACCGGGATGGCCTGCGTGCCCTTGAGCGTCACCTGCGTGACCGGCTCTGCCACTATGGCCTCCGAGACAACCGAAGAAGCCGTCACAACTCCGTTTTCCTTCGTGATCCGGGACACTACCTCTTTGCTGCCGTACATGCCGGCAGACTTGACCTTCGTCTGCCCTTTGTACATGCTGTCGTCGTCCTCGTAGGCAACGTTGTAGGCTATCCTCTCCTCCTTTGTGACAATCTCGGTAAAGCTGACTGTTATGAACGGGTGGTTTTCGTAGAGGTATATTTCCATGCCGATCGACAGCCTTTTGGGATCCAGGCCCGGGTTCATGTCCTGCAGGGCATATGGGCTGATCCCGTTGGCTATGGCTATGTCCCAAAGGTTGTCGCCGCCTTTGATGGTGTACGTCCTCGGTTCCGTGGTCCCGGTTATTATGTAGCTGACAGCGTCGTCTATGGAAAACACCAGCGGCGGCCCTTCCAGCTCTCTTGCCTCAACCGAAACATCCTCCTTAAACCCTATGTCAACTATCTCTGAGCCGGATGTCTTGTACCTGTCCGTAATGCCGCTGAGCACTGCGTCCGCATCCTCCTTTGATGCCAGGTAAACTATGTCGCTGCCGTCGGCAACAACGGCGTAGGCAGCCTCGGCAAAGGTTTCGTCGTCTGCCGCTTCAGCCAACGGGACCGCTTCGTCCAACAGCAGGGCCACCGGCGCGTTTTCGGCAACATCGGCTGCTTCGCCTGTGCCTAAAGACGATACCGTAACGGTCAAGGCTATGATCAAGACTATGCCCAAAGCGCCGCTACCGATAACCTGAAGCTCTGAAGCGGTCAATTTTTGTTTTGCAAAAAACCGTTTGGCCGAAGATTTTTGTGTTTCGAAAAAAGAAAAAGAAATGTGATTTGCTATGTTGATCGCTTGCGCAATTTTCTTCTTTGTTGATTGAAGTATTTTATCCATTGGTATTTCTCCATATTTCAACGCTATGCTTAACAAGCACCGCAGGTTTATTATATATTACAATTATATTACAAAAATGTCAAGGCAATCTTGAGATTTTTTCATTTTGGGCCATGCACCCTGACTTTGAACGCGTCGTGCAACCTTGTTTTTTCGTCCAGAAGGCTCCACAGCTCGTCTT
>WRJV01000245.1 GCA_009778415.1 Clostridiales bacterium
GCCTAGTTTTGCCGCCGTCGGTTGTGGTGCCGCCGCCGGTGGTCTCTTCCCACACTGCCTTAACTGTAATATGCTCTTCTAGGTTGAGCTCTGTAAACTCTTTATCCCAGCCAACAAACTTGAAGTCGGACCTTGTAACGCTAGGAGCTGTTGCGGACTCGCCTGGCAGAACGACTTGCACAAGAGCTATATCGTTGGTTTTAGTCCCTCCAGCAAGGTCGAATGTCACTGTGTAACCTACTGAGATCTCAAACTCTTCGGTGTAATCTGCGCCGCCCACGCCGCCGCCAACAATTTTAGCGGTGACCTTCACCGTGCCAACTCCATTGGCAACCAAAACGCCATCAACCACGGAAAAATCTATATCCCCTTCATCAACGGCACTCCATAAGATGTCTTGGTATGTCGCGTTGCTTGGTACGACTTTGCCCGTCAATTCGAGCTCCATCCCAACTCCGGCCATATCCGGCACATCTGCAATGCCAGTAACCGGAACAAACGGTGCCGGGTTCACGGTGATAGAAAAGTCGGAGGTGAAATCATCTTCGCCCAAACCTTTAGAGATCGTTGCGGTTACAACCACTGTCCCTGCAGCTGTAGTTTTTAGCATATTGCTTCCTTCTTCGATGGTTGCACCCGTAACCCCAGCGTCCCTAACTGTCCATTTTATGGATTTGTTTGTTGCGTCAGCTGGATTCACTGTGCCAGTGAGGGGCTCGGGCGTTCCTGCTGTTGCCTCAGTCGGTACGCCAGCAATGCCAGTTACTGGAACAAACACAGGTGGTTGCACGGTACCGCCACTAACAGCGATCACAAAGTCTTTGACATAATTGCCGCCGTTTATGCCGTTTACTATCGTGGCAGTGACTATGACGTTCCCTGCCGCCGTAGCGTTCAGTGTGCTTCCGCTTAGGGTCGCACCCGTGGTTCCGGCATCCTTAAGGCTCCATGTGATGGTCTTGTTCGTCGCGTTGGTTGGCTCAACTGTGCCTGTCAAAGTTAGCGGCGTTCCTGCCGTTGCCGCCGACGGTACGCCAGTGATGTTTGTTACAGGAACAAACGACCCGCCGCCGCCGTTTACGGTGATCACGAAGTCTTGTACGTAGTCTACGCCATCGCCCTTGCCGTCCTTTATCGTGGCTGTCACTGTGGCGTAGCCCGCTGCCGTTGAGTTAAACAGGCTTCCGCTCGTTCCGCTCAAGTACGCGCCAGTGGTGCCGGCGTCCTTGACACTCCAGAGTATGTTCTGTCTCGTCGCGTCTTCAGGCATGACCACGCCCCCTAGGGCTAGCAGTGACCCTGAAGTGGCCGCTGCCGGTACGCCAACAATGCCGGTCACCGGAACGAAAGGCGGTGGGGGCGGAGTCACCGTGATGGTGAATAGCTTTGTGAAGTCCCCTAATGCATTGTTCACGCCTTTGGGGATTGTGGCTTGCACCGTGACAGTCCCTGCCGCATATGTGCTCAGCACGTTGCCGCTAAGGGTGGCCGAAGTCGTGCCTTTGTCGACAAGTTCCCAAGTGATGTCTTGGTAAGTCGCGTAACTCGGCTGAACCGTGCCTGTCAGCGTAAGCTGCGTGAGGGCTTGAGTCGTGGTAGGCACACCGGTTATGTCGCTTACAGCAGCATATGGAGCCGCTGTTACGCTGATGGTGAAGTCTTTAATAAAATCGTAGCCGGTCCCCCAGCCGTCGACTATAGTTGCCGTCAGGACTGCTGTCCCTGCCCCTGTCGTGTACAGTCTGCCGTCCGAAACGGTGGCGCCTGTTGCGCCTGCGTTCTTGACAGTCCAGATGATGTCTTTGTTCGTCGCGTTTTCCGGAATAATGGTGGGCGAAAGGCTGCGTGACGTCCCTACAGTGGCTGTGGTCGGTACACCGACTATGTCGTCTACGGCCACGAAGCCGTCAGGGCCAGGTGCCCGAATCACATTGACCTCGGTAATCGGAGCAGACTGCGGTGTCCTCTCGGTGTTGTTTCTGTCGAATACTGACTCGAAGTCCACAACTCTCACTATGTCTATGATGTTGCCGTCTTCGTAGTTGCCAAAGACGATCTTGACTGGTTCGGTCCCGATATAGGTGAACTCCACCCTACCTACTGTCAACGACAGCGAAGTCACTGGGTTTTCTGCCACCATGTACATAAAGCCGCATGTCCAAACGTCGCCTCCGGAATAGGGGGTGCGGGCGTAGTACGTGGTCGATCCTGTTGGCAAAGATGTGCTCCTGACAAACCTCATCGGCATGGGCTCTTCGGCCACATTGTACCATTGCAGCTGGTCGGCGCCCTCCTCGATCATGCAATAGACCATAACGCCGTTGAACCTCTCAGTCACAGTCACGGGGATGTCTATTGAGAAGGTGTACGGCGCAGCCCCGGCTGGCGCAACTTGATCCTGCCCGTGCGCCGTCAGCGTCATGCCGGGCAGCAGTGTCAGCAACAGCGCAACTACCACGACAAATGGCAGTGCTTTTTTCATTCTCTTATTCTTTCTCATTTCCTCTCTTCCTCTCTCCTTTTAAAATTAAATGCCGCTCCAAAATGCTTGACTATAATAGATATAGAATATACTATTGCGGTTACATCCCGGTTACATTTCGATAATATTAATAAAAAGTTTGAAAAGCTTATGATTTCAACACAATGTGGAAACAAGCGCTTTACCGTGAACTGAGATAAACCATTACAAATATTGTTACATGAAAAGGCAAGATTGTCAACTAAAATAGTCAACAAATGGAATAAATTTCGAGAAATTTTTATTCTATCCCCCGTCTGCCACGCGTAGGCGCAGCAGGTAGCAGCACCGTGACTTTCGTGCCCCTGCCCTCGCGGCTTTGGAGCTCAATGCTGCCTCCGTGTTCCTCGACTATCTGCTTAGAAATAGCAAGGCCGAGCCCGGTTCCGCCCATCCCCCTGGACCTCGCCTTGTCGACCCTGAAAAACCTTTCGAAGACCCTCGATATCGCGCTTTCGGGTATCCCTATCCCGTTGTCGGTGATGACTATGTGGGCTGTTTTGTTGTTGGTGAAGGCGTCGATGTCGATCCTGCCGCCCGACTTGGTGTACTTGATCGCGTTGCTCAGTATGTTCAGTATGACCTGCTCGATCCCGTCCTTGTCCACCACTGCGCGGATTTCGTCCTCGGGGTTGAAAATGCAGTTCAGATGGCGGTTTTCCGTCTTGGCCGAAAACTCGATGATCTTGACGCAGGCCTTAAGCAGCGAAATCAGGTTTATTTCTTTTTTGAACCATTTTTCCTGCTTGTGGTCGAGCCTGGAAAGGTGCAGCAGGTCCTTCACCAGCCTGTTCATCCTGTCCGTCTCGCTGTCTATGATCGCAAGGAAGCTCTTTGCCGTCTCGTCGTCCTGGATAGGGCTGTCAAGCAGCGTCTCGGTGTAGCTTTTTATGGTGGTGAGCGGGGTTTTCAGCTCATGGGAGACGTTCGCCACGAAGTCCGTCTGCATGTCCTCCATCTTTTGCCGCTCCGTAATGTCCTGTATTATCATGATGATCCCGATGTCTTTGCCGTTTTCGTCTTTGAACCGGTCGTAGCGCACAGCGTAGGTCGAGCCTCCCGCCGAAAACGTTTCCGCGGCCACGCCGCCTTCGCATTTTTCTGCCAGCTCGTCAAAAACCAAGTCCTCTTTGAGGTCCCTGATTATTTCGTCGTAAAGTTTGTTTTCGAGGTCTTCTGCTTCAACGTTCATAATCCTCATGGCAGTCTGGTTCGCATGGATTATCCTGCCCGAAACGTCCACCGCCACGAGGCCGTCTGCCATGTAGCGAAGTATGGTTTCAAGCTTGCTTTTTTCGCCCGATATTTGCAGCAGGGTATTTGAGAGCTGCACCCGGAGCTCGTTGAACATCCATGCGAGCTGCCCTATTTCGTCGCCCGACTTCACGCTCACTTCCTGGCTGAAATCGCCTTTCGCCATCCTGGCGGCTTCCTGCGTCACTTCCTGGATGGGGCCTGTTATCGTCTTTGATATCACAAAGCCCATTATGCTGGTGATGGCAAGGGCGAGGAGCATGGCGTTGATGAAAATCTGTTTGGACTGGTCTATGGTGTCGTGTATCCCGGTCATGTCCGCCCTGATGTAAAGCGCGCCGGTCACTGCGCCCGCGTGCCGCACGGGGAAAACCAGGTTCATTATCGGTATGGAAGCGTCCTGCCCGGATATGGTGTCCGACGACTCTGCGATTTCACCTGAAACCAAGGCTTTCATGACAATTTCCATGTCGAGGGATTCGATCGCCGTCCCCTCCCTGTTGTCCATGTTGGAAGCGACTGCCCGCATGCCGCTGTCGATGACGAACAGCTCCTCCTGGATGGTCCTTGCCCACGCGGAATCGATGTTGGACTGGATTTCGGCGCTGTTGCTGCTGAGGTCTGCGTAGTTGCTCAAAGAAATGAGGATACCGCCCTGAACGGTGTTTGTCAGGTTCGCCCTTACCGAGTTTATGTAGTACCTCTCAAGGCTGCCCATGATGAACACGCCGATTATCGCTATCGCAACGAAAACCAGCGTGCAGTAGATAAGCACGATTTTCCATCTTATGGTGAGGCCTTTTTTAAAAATGTTAACAGCCATCGGCTACGGCCTCCTGAAGTAGTACCCTATCCCTCTTTTGGTCATGACGTATTGGGGCTCGCTCGAATCGTCTTCCAGTTTTTCCCTCAGCCTCCTGATAGTGACGTCGACTGTCCTGATGTCGCCGTAGTATTCGTAGCCCCAGACTTCCTCAAGCAGCTGCTCCCTGGAGAAAACCTTGTTTTCCCGCTCTGCCAAGTATTTCAGCAGCTCAAACTCCCTCAGCGTGAGTTCGAGGGAAATCCCGTCCTTCCTGGCTTCATAACGGTTCATGTCTATTTCGAGGTTCCCGAAAACCTGCACGTCTGCGGGCTCCCCTTGCAGGCTGTCTACGATCTCAGTCCGCCGTATGTTCGCCTTTATCCTGGCTATGAGCTCCCTCATCCCGAAGGGCTTGGTGATGTAGTCGTCGGCGCCCAGCTCAAGGCCGAGCACTTTGTCGACTTCTTCTTCTTTTGCGGTCAGCATGATGATCGGGACTGTGCTGGTCTCCCTGACTTTTTTGCACACCGCGAAACCGTCCATCACGGGCAGCATCACGTCCAGCAAGATCAAGTCGGGCGAGTTTTCCAGCGCCTTTGCCAGCCCGTCCTGCCCGTCAAAGGCAGTGTCAACTTCAAAGCTTTCTTTTTCAAGGTTGAATTTGATGATGTCAGATATCGATTTCTCATCTTCGATGATAAGCACTTTTTTCGGTTCCATTGCCTAGCTCCCTTCTATGAATCGGCTATATTATACCAGAAAAACGGCACCGCGTCAAAACCCTCCGCTAAGTTGCCGGCGCTTGCGGTGCCCGCAACCCCGATGCGGCCTTGTCACAAGTAGCTGAGCGGGTTTTTGGGGACTCCGTTGATGTGCACTTCGAAATGGCAGTGTGGCCCTGTGCTCCTGCCTGTGCTCCCGACGTTGGCTATGTGCTGGCCCTGGTAGACTTTGTCCCCTTTCTTGACGAACAGCGCGCTGCAGTGCGCGTACAGCGTTTCCATGTTCCTGCCGTGGTTGATTATGATCACGTACCCGTAAGAGTTCTTGTACCCGGCGAAAGTGACTGTCCCCCCGTCGGCTGCCCCTATCCTTGTGCCTGATTTGCAGGCCAGGTCTATGCCGTAGTGCATCCTTCCGCCCCTGCTGCCGAACTTCGACGTCAGGCGGTACCCTGAAACCGGGTATTTCAGCTTGCCTGTGCCCTGAAGCGGAGGCAGGTCCTTCGTCCCTCTGACCACTATTGCCGGGGTGGATTCTTTTATTATTTCCGAGTTCAGCTCTTCCCGCCCGACTTCAAAGCCGTTTTTCCTTATTATCCTAGCCGTTACCAAGCGCTCCCCTTCGACGCCCTTTACCTTGGTGGACTGCTCGCCCTTAAATATGCTTGCGCTGTCCTCGTATATCGTCTCATAGGGCATTGCGTCCTGGTAGGTGGCGATTTCAACAGTCTGCACGGTGATGAGCGGCACCGCCTGAGTCAGCACGATCTCTTGCCCGATGCTGAGCTTTGCGGGCAGTATCCCCGGGTTTTCGGCTTCCAGCGCGGCCTGGGTCATGTCGTACAGCTTCGCTATCCCCGAGAAGGTTTCGCCTTTCTCCACGACGTGGACCCTCTGCTCAGTGTTTCCGGTCAGCAGCCTTTCGATTATTTCGTCGGGGTTTTCAATCTTCCCCAGCTGCGTGTCGATCTGCTTGTACTCGATGTTTTCCGCAGTGGACCTGTCGTCGTACTTGACGTTTTCGCTCCTTGGCGCCTGGATATCCATGTACGCGTCCATAAGGGCCCTGGCCTTTTCCTCCGTATCCAGTATGGCGACCCTGTGGCCGTCGATGTACAGCCCGCAGGCTTTCACGTTCATGTCCTGCATGTAGGTAAGCCTGTTGAAGACCTCCTGCATGTCGTCTATCTCCTTGTTTCCGGTGAAAACCTTTTCAAACGTTATGTCCTGGTCCTTGTCGATCTCTATTTCCGCACCGTATTCCCTAGTGAGCTGCTCGCTGACGACCTCAAGGACGCGGAAAACGTCTTCCTGGTTCTTGACCATGCCAAGGGGCCGTCCGTTGTAGGCGTACACGTAGGCCGTGAAGTAATTTGTCGCGGAAACGCTTGTCACAGCAGCCGCTATCAGGATAACCAGCCCTGCCAAGAGCTTTGTCTTGTTGATGTCTGCCCATTCCCGTGCAGCGTAGACGCCTCTCCTGCTCTTGACCGCAGCGGTATAGGTCACTCTGACAAGCCTGTCGTTTTTCTTGTCCATGCGGCTTATCAGGTTCGCCATCCGCGAGGACACCCTTCGTTCCCTTCTCTTTATGTGCCTTTTGTAGTTCAAAAGCACAAACTTCGCTTTCCTGCCTCTTCTCCGCTCAACTTTTGGCTTTTCCGGGAAAGCGCCGGCGAAAGCTGGGATTTTTCTGATCGTTTTCTTGAAAAATGAACTGATTTTTGCGGCAGATGCCCTGACTGCCACCAGGATGTCTATTGCCACCATGCCCAATTCAGTGCATGCCCTTTTGACCCCGGCGCCTATCTTTCTCGCTCCGGTTTCAAGCAAGCTGCCGGAAGCGAATTTCTCGAAACCCGCCCTGAAGCGCCCGGAGCCAGCCTTTTGCCTGCGTTCGAGCTTCTCTTGTTCCTGTGCGGGCGGCCCTGCGGTTTTTTCCTCCACAAAGGAAATCTGCCCGTCCATGACGGCGCTGCTCCTGCCCGCTGAGCTCCTGTCAAGCATTTTTTTCGCCCTCACCTGCTCCTCGTGCAGGTGAAAGAGCTCTTCCAAGTCGGTTTCCGACATGCGCGAAAGCTTTTCCGCTATGCGCTTTTCCAAGTCTGCCTTTGCCTGTTCGCGGGAAAAGGCTTCCGGCGGCCCGCCGCTTGCCGGCACCTGTGGTGCACTCGCCCTCTGTGGTGCGCTTGCCCTTTGGGATGCGCTTGCCCTTTGGGATGCGCTTGCCCTTTCCGCGCCGCTCTTCGGGCTGCCGCTCATTTTATTAAAGATGTTCGCCATAACTCTGCCTCACTTTGCACTTTTGCAAAACAGCCGCAGCGCTCGCCGTTGTCGTCGAGCCCCGTGTCCATGCAAATCCCGCACCTGTACTTCGTCTCCAAGTAGTCGGCGGCGTGGCCTGCCTGCGCCAAAAGGTCCGCCTTTTGCGCGGACAGCTTGTCGGCTTTGCTTTTACAGCTGTTTGCCTGCTGCTTCTTGCTTGGGTTTCCTGAAATCATAATCTTCGACATTTCCATCCCGCAGGCCCTAAGCTGCGCGTCTATCTCTTTTATCTCCGGGACCTGTGAATATATCTGTGCCTTTTTTTCCTCTGCCTCGTCTTCGGCCTGCTTTCTGATCATGTCGTAATATTTGTGGACGTCCGCGATGGTCGCCGTTTTTTTGCCAGGCTTGCCGGGCTTCTGCCCGGTCGTCTTTTCCGTGTGCCAGTTCACCAGCACCGAGTTGACGTAGTTTATGTTGGGGTTTGAAATCCCGGCGGTCTTGCCGCAGGCTTCAAGCACCCTTTCTATCGTGTGCCCCATGTCGTCAAACCAAGTGTCCATGATGCGCTTTTCTTTCTCTGTGGCGTTCCTTGCCAGCCCCAGCGCTTTCATGACCCGCTTGTACAGGAAATGCCTTCTGTCCGTTTCCTGGAGGTGGGTTTCGATTTCCCCCACTTCGCAAAGCTGCTTCTCCATCCAGCCCTTTATCACCGAACCCACGTATTTGTAGTTGTCTTTGTTGTTTTTCATGCAGTAGGAGTACGCGTAAACCACGACTGCGGGGCTTGCCCCGTAATCGCCGATCCACGACAGGATTTCTGCAGGCTCCTTGCCGCCCGGCAGCCTGCCTGTTATGCGCTGTATGCTGTCGAACATGTCTTTCAGCTCGCTGTCGCTCATGTTTGGCGGCAGTTTGATTTCCCCGCCGCTTTTTTTCTTCGTTTTCTTGCCGTACAGCTGTTCCCTGATGCAGAGGAATTCTACGTCGTAATCGAACTTGTTTTTGCTGTCCTTGAGGTGTTTGCTGATGGCGCCCAGGCTCTCCCAGTAGTTCCACGCTTTCAGGACGTCTTCTTCCTCCAGCCCCAGCTGTTTCGCTATTGCCTCGTTGCCTGTATCCACCCCTGAATTCGCGTACATCAAACTCAGGATGTACACTTTCACGTAATCCCCCGGCGCCGCCGCCATGAATTCGCTTATGAATATATTTTCAAGCTTGGTGTCAAGCAAATACAGCTCGTTGACTTGTTTAACCGTAAACGCCATTTCTGCCCCGCCTTATTTCTAACGCGGGCGTTGCCCGCGCACCGCGCACGGTGTAGTTGGTAGTTGGTAGTTGGTAGTTGGTAGTTTGTAGTTGGCGGGCGTTGCCCGCGCACCGCGCATATGCGCGGTGGGTAGTTTGTAGTTGGT
>WRJV01000246.1 GCA_009778415.1 Clostridiales bacterium
GATGCCTTTATTGGTATTACGGGAAAGGAGCTGCGGCAATGAGAGTTTTTATGAAACGCAACCTGAAGCTATTCTTCCGCGACAGAAGCAACCTGTTCTTTTCACTGCTGGCTATTCTCATCATTATCGTGCTTTATACGGTTTTTTTAGGAGATGTTTGGCTGGCGGATTCCATGAAAGGCATCCCCCATGCGGATGTCTTAATGAACAATTGGCTTTTAGCCGGACTTCTTGCCGTAGCCTCGGTAACTACGACTATGGGCGCGTTTGGGGTTATGCTTGATGACAAAGTCAAAAAAATCAACAAGGATTTCAATTCTTCACCCATCAAAAGAAGCAGCGTCGTAGCCGGATATATAGGCAGCGCGTTTTTAGTAGCCGTGATTTTGTCGCTCATTACGGTTGTGATCTTTGAAATATATATTGTATCCAACGGGGGCGATTGGCTTTCGCTCACTGCCTGCGCAGAAATCATTTTGTTGGTGCTTCTTGCAACCATAACAAATACCTCAATGGTTTACTTTATCGTATCCTTTTTTAAGAGCCATAGCGCGTTTACTACAGCGAGTACCGTCATAGGGACCCTGATCGGCTTTCTGACCGGCATTTATCTTCCCATTGGGGCTTTGCCCGAACCAGTACAAACGATTATTAAGGTGTTCCCTGTATCGCATGCCGCGTCACTGTTTCGGCAAGTGTTGATGGAAACTCCTTTGCAGTCCTCGTTTAAGGGAATACCGATTGAGTATTTAAATGAATTTAAAGAGTATATGGGTGTAACCTTCCGCTTCGGCAATCACGTGGTCACTCCCCTGGTCAGCATTATTGTTCTAGTGGGCACAGCAGTTGTCTTTTCTAGTCTATCACTTTTAAGTATGTCCAGGAAAAGCAGCTAACGGGTTGACATGAACGGCTAAATTGCAGAGGCCGCTTGACGCCATCAATAACGCTATGCTACTATAATTGTGTGTTAAGGAGGTCGAGCAACAATCATGACAAAAACCAACGCATTGCGAATGCTTGAATCTGCCGGGGTGCGCCACACCGTCCGCGAGTACGACGTTTCTGACGGTAAAATAGACGGCGTAAGCGTCGCCCGAAAACTGGGCCAGGATCCGGAGCGCGTGTTCAAAACGCTGGTGGCGACAGGCAAAACCAAGGGCATAAACGTATTTGTCATACCCGTCGAATACGAGCTTGACCTAAAAAAGGCCGCCCGTGCAGCCGGCGACAAATATGTCGAGATGCTGAAATCCAGCGAACTTGAGCCGCAGACCGGCTACGTCCACGGCGGCTGTTCGCCGGTCGGCATGAAAAAGGCTTTCCCCACGTTTATCGAAGAAACCGCTACGCTGCATGAAACCATCAATGTCAGCGCCGGGCACGTCGGGCTGCAGATGGAGCTGTCGCCGGAAGATTTGGCGAAGGTGACCAGTGCTGTATTTGAAAATCTGGTATAAAAAGGCCGCAAATACAAATCGTCAACCCCTTTTGTCTTCGAGGTTGACGATATCTTGAGCGGTTTTGTCAAAATACTAATATCTGGCTATATTCCCATTTCCTGTTTTGTATCGCTGAACGCCTGCAGCGCTTTGTCCAAATCTTCGCGGCTGTGTGCTGCAGAGACCTGCGTCCTGATGCGGGCCTTGTCCTTTGGCACCACCGGAAAACTGAACGCTATCACGTAGATGCCCTTTTCCAGCATGCGAGAAGCAAATTCGACTGCCTTGCGAGCGTCGTAAAACATCACGGGCACGATGGGGTGCTCTCCAGGCAGCACGTCAAAGCCAAGCTTTGAAAGCTCCTTCCTGAAATACGCGGTATTGCTGCGCAACCGGTCGCACGCTTCGCTGCTATCAGTAAGCATGCGCAGCACAGCAAGGCTGGCTGCGGCGATGGAAGGCGCCAGGCTGTTTGAAAAAAGGTACGGCCTGCTCCTTTGTCGCAGCAGCTCTACGATCTCCTTCCTGCCGCTGGTGTAGCCGCCCGAAGCGCCGCCCAGCGCTTTGCCAAAAGTCCCTGTGAGTATGTCAATCCGATCGGTCACTCCGTGGTATTCGGGCGTGCCGCGCCCCGTCGGGCCCCAAAAGCCCACCGCATGGCTGTCGTCGACCATCATCAGCGCATCGTATGCTTCCGCAAGGTCGCAGATGGCCGGCAGGTTGGCGATGTACCCGTCCATGGAAAACACGCCGTCAGTGGCTATGAGCTTTATGCGCGCCCCCTTTGCGTCCGCCTCTTTGAGCTTTGCCTCAAGGTCCTCCATGTTGTTGTTGAGGTAGCTGAAGCGCATCGCCTTGCAGAGCCGCACTCCGTCGATGATGCTGGCGTGGTTGAGCTGGTCGCTTATGATAGCGTCCTGGTCTGTGAGCAGCGTTTCAAACAGCCCACCGTTGGCGTCAAAGCAGGACGAGTACAGGATGGAATCCTCCATGCCCAGGAACTTGCTGATGGCATCCTCAAGCTCCTTGTGTATCTGCTGCGTACCGCAGATGAAGCGCACCGAAGCCATGCCGAAGCCCCAGCGGTCCAAGGCTTCCTGCGCCGCTTTTATCAGCGAGGGGCTGTCTGCCAGCCCAAGGTAGTTGTTGGCACACATGTTGACCACCTGCGGCTTTGCCGTAGTGCTGATGAGGCTGCTTTGCGGCACGGTAATTACGCGCTCCTGTTTGTACAGCCCGGCTTCCTTTATCTCGTCGATCGTCTTTTGTATGCTAGAAATTGCAGATTTCATAAATGGCTCCTTTCCGATAAGCGCTAACCGATCTTTGTCCAGTCTAGCACGACTTTGCCCGACTCCCTTGAATTCATCGCCGCAAAGCCTTTTTCAAAATCGCGGGCGTCAAAGCGGTGGGTAATAACAGGGTTTATGTCAAGCCCGCTCTGCAGCATGGCTGTCATCTTGTACCAGGTTTCGTACATTTCCCTGCCGTAGATGCCCTTTATGGTGAGGCCGTTGAGTATCACTTTGTTCCAGTCGATCGTCGTCGACGCCGGCAAAAACCCCAGCACGGCAATGCGCCCGCTGTTGCACATGTGCTGCAGCATGTCATTGAAGCCCTGTGCGCTCCCAGACATCTCCAGCCCCACGTCAAAGCCCTCCCTCATTCCAAGTTCTTTCATCACGTCTGTCAAACTCTGCTCGGTTATGTTGACGGCGCGGTCAGGGCCCATCTTTGAAGCCAGCGCCAAACGGTAGGGGTTCACGTCCGTGATGACCACATAGCGGGCACCCACGTGGCGGCAAACTGCGGCTGCCATTATGCCTATCGGCCCCGCGCCCGTTATCAGTACGTCCTCGCCCGTAAGGTCAAAGGAAAGCGCCGTATGCACCGCATTGCCAAGCGGGTCAAAACACGATATTATGTCATCGCTTATGTCCGGGCTGCAATGCCACACATTGCTCGCCGGTATGGACAGGTATTCGGCGAAAGCGCCGCTTCTCTGCACGCCCACCCCCACAGTGTTTGGGCAGAAGTGGCGCCGCCCGGCCAAGCAGTTGCGGCAAACCCCGCACACTATGTGCCCCTCGCCGGAAACGCGCTCGCCCAGTTTGTATCCGTTTACATAAGGGCCGACTGCCGCTATTTCGCCCACGAACTCGTGGCCGACAACCAGCGGAGGGCTGATGTGGCCGGCCGCCCATTCGTCCCAGTTGTATATGTGTACGTCCGTCCCGCAAATTGAGGTTTTGTTGATTTTTATCAGAACGTCCTGCGGCCCCGGCTCAGGCACGGGCACCTCCACCATGTCCAGTCCGGGGGCGGGGCTGCTTTTTACAAGCGCCATCATTGTTTTTGCCATACTGCTTCACTCCTTTTTTATTATTTTATGCTGGCATGTGTAAATTTCTTTTTCGTCTATATTTTAGCACACTTATTGTTTTTTCACTAACAATTTTTCATTTTGACAAGTATTTCTTGCATGTGGTATAAATAGTATATGAGAATAAACACCAGCCAAGATTGGAGCGGGCCAATGGAACCAATAACTATTCATGACGCGCTTGAGCGTTTTGAGAAGATTTGGGCAAACGTAGAATGCGGAATTTCGATAATCGACGCCGAAACCCGCGAGATAATAGACATCAACCCTGTTGCTGTGCGCATGTTTGAAGGGAACAAGGCAGATATTGTCGGAAAGCGGTGCCACAAGTTCATTTGCCCTGCTGAAGAGAATTCCTGCCCGATAATGGATAAAAATCAGATCGTCGACCGTTCGGAGCGAAAGTTTATAAAGGCCAACGGCGAAGTCATCCCCATAATCAAGTCCGTTGCAAAAATCAGCTACCGGGGCCGCCTTACGCTGCTTGAAAGCTTCACCGACATATCAAACCTGAAGAAAGCCGAGGAGCAGCTGCAGCTGATGAACATTGCCGAGCAGGCAAACCAGGCGAAAAGCGATTTTCTGTCCAGGATGAGCCATGAAATGCGGACGCCCATGAACGCGATCATCGGAATGACGAAGATTGCCGAATCCACTGACGACCCAGAGAAGCTCAGATACTGCTTGTCGACAATAAACCAGTCGTCTGCCCACCTGCTCGACCTGATCAACGACGTGCTTGACATGTCCAAAATCGAAGCCGGCAAGTTTGAGCTGCACATCACTACTTTGCGGATCGAAGACGTGCTCAACAAGATGTACAATCTTATGATGGAACAGGCAGAAAAAAAGGGCGTCCGGCTTAACGTGTTTATGGACAAAAACGCGTGCCTCGAGTATGTAGGCGACGAGCTGCGGCTTTCCCAAGTCATAACCAACCTCATGTCAAACGCAGTCAAATTCACGCCACCCAACGGCGAGATAACTGTGACCGTGCAAGAAACGGCGCGAAACGAAAAAAGCAGCACTGTCCGCTTCACCGTAACGGACACCGGCATTGGCATGTCACAAGAGCAGCTGGGGAAACTGTTCAAAGCTTTTGAACAGGCAGACACCAGCATTTCAAGGCGCTTTGGCGGAACCGGCCTTGGGCTTGCCATTTCAAAAAACATCGTTGACATGATGGGCGGGGCGATGTGGGCCGAATCAGAAGCCGGAAAGGGCTCTTCCTTCATTTTCGAAGTGACCTTGGACCATACCGGCCTTCCAGCCGATAACGGCGAATCGTCAGACCTTAACGGAATGAGGATACTTGTTGCCTCAAACGACGAACGGACGTGCAAATACATCGAATCGGTCCTTGACGGCACCGGCGTTTACGTCGAAGCCGCAGCAAGCGAAGATGATTTGATGTCGATGGTAAACGCTGCTTATTACGGAAAAAACATGTACGACGCAGTATTTATCGACTACCAATTGCGCTCAAGCAACATATTCCGCGTCATAAAAAAATTGAACGCCCAGACGCAGCCTAGCGCCATTGTGATCATGGCTTCGTTTTTGGCATGGAACAAAGTCGACGCAGGCATGAGGGGCACCGGCCTGAACAGGTTCATCTCACTGCCGCTTTTGCCGTCGAGCATTGTCAAATGCCTGCGGCATGAAGACCGTGCCACAGGTGGCAGCGCCAGCGGCGCCCCTTTGATCGAGGAAGTTCCTGATTTTTCAGGCATCTCCATCCTGTTCGCCGAGGACATAGACGTAAACCGGGAAATATTCGTCACGCTCCTTTCGGACACAAAAGTCGGCATCGACGAGGCGGAAAACGGCTTAGTCGCCTTAGAAAAGTTCAAACAAAACCCGGACAAGTACGACTTGATCATAATGGACGTCCACATGCCCGGCATGGACGGGCTTGAAGCCACAAAGGCCATCCGCTCGCTGGAATCTTGCAGGGCAAAAACCATACCTATCATCGCAATGACCGCCGACGTGTTTCGCGAAGACGTCGACCGGTGCCTCGCTTGCGGTATGAACGACCATCTGGGCAAACCTGTCGACGTCGCCGAGGTCATCAAAAAAATATCAGCCTACGCTTGCTCGACATGATGGTTTTCAGTCACCGTACACGACAGAAAACCAGCCTTCAACGCCTTCCGGCGTCTTTACTTTCAGCCAAGGGACGCTGTACAGGCTGCCTGGTTCAAAGGGCGAATCGACAAACTCGATGTCGAGCACAGTGAGCGGCGTGTTTTCGGGAACAATGCAGATAAATTCGTCTATGTGGGTTACGTAATTTTTCCAGCCCTGGTTTTCATATTCGTCTGACAGGACTGCACTGGTGTAGTCCGTGTCCGGCCCGGTATACAGCAGCACGTTGAAGCTCCTTTGGATTTCCGTTCCGACGATGTCCTCTTTCGGAAGGGGCGTCAAACCGTCGTACAAGTCGTAGTAGCAATTGACGCTGTACATTCCGAAGGAAAAAATCCTCGCGTTTCCGTCGTAATTTGTCACAAACCCCGGAACTACTAAATTTTCATATATCCGCATGCCGTCATACGTAAATATTTTCGTGCGGGGGTCGCCGCTTGCGCCGTCGCCCTCCAGATAGAATTGAACGTATTGCTCGTGTGCGTCAAAATCTGCGAATTTAACCTGTGGAAACAAGTTGTCGTAAAGCCATGACGCCGCAAACACGTCCTTGCCCGGGCTTTCGACCTCGATTTCGCAACAATCATACGCATCAGGCGGCTCTCCTTCGGAGCTGCTTGATACAGCGCTCGACGTAAAATACGCAGTCAGCTGGTCAACTACCCCGTCACCGTCCAAATCCAGCGACGTTTTCAGTATCAAGCATTCTTTGCCGTTCCGTGTGCCGTTTTCAGTCGTGACAACCGCAACAATGTCCCTGGGTTTTAGATCTTCTGTTTCAGTTTCTGCCGCTGGGCCGCCTGGGGATTCGGTTTGCTTGCCGCTTTCGCTGCATGCCGCAAACGAACAGGATGCAAGAATTAGAGTAATCGTCAGAGTCAGCTGAAAAACTTTGCACCTCTTCGGTCCCCCCCGGTAAAAGCCTTTACCTGGTTTCATTTCTCATCATCTCCCATATTGACTAATTCGCTAGTACCATCATATCAAATTTTTGCAGAAAAATCCACCTCAAGTATCACGATGCTGGCAAGCAGGATGAGAGCGCCTATGTACCCTCCCGCTGTCAACGTTTCCTTCAAAAAAACATATGCAAACATGACTGCAAACGCTGGTTCCAGCGTCAATATGATGCCTGCATGCGTCTCCGAAGTGTGCTTCTGTGCCATGTTCTGCAAAAGTGTCCCGCAAACCGAGCACAGGGCGGCGAGCAGCAGGACCGAAAGCCAGGACGCTCCCGTCGTCGGGAGATGCGGCGCCTCGAAGAAAAACGACGCGGCTAAATTGTAAAGGCCCACAAACCCCAGCTGGAAAACCGTTAGCGCCATTGGATCCGCACGTTTAACAATATGCCCTGTCAGCAGGATGTGTACTGCGAAAAACAGCGAGCAGAGCGTACAGAGGACGTCGCCCAGGTTGATCCCTCCGCCATCCCCGGCACCGCTCATCGTCAGCATGTAGACGCCGACAAACGTCGCAACCACGCAGAAAACCGTCTTCTTGTCAAGCTTCTTTTTGAATACAAACACGCAGATGATCGGCACGAACACGCCGGCAAGGCACGTCAAAAAGCCGGCTTTTGACACTGTTGTGTATTGAACGCCAAACGTCATGAACGCCACTACCACAAAGTAGTTCGCCGAAATCAAGGCTGAGTACAATACGGTTTTTTTGCTGATTCTCCGCTTCCTTAACAAAATGACAGACGACAATACAAAACCAGCTAAAAACCTGATTGATATTAGGTTGAATTCCTGCAAGTCTTCCAGCGCGATTTTTGTGAGCAGGCACGACGAGCCCCAGAACATCGCGACGAGGACGAGCATAAGATCGGCTTTAACTTGCGTTCTCATCTTTCCCGCCTCTTCTTTTCAAGATGTATCAGCAGCACGTTTATGTCAGCAGGCGACACCCCTGATATCCTGGACGCCTGCCCGAGGGAGGCGGGCTTTATCTTGTTGAGCTTCTGCCTTGCTTCAATCCGCAGCCCGGGCACCTCGCCGTAGTCAAGTTCCGGGTCAAGCTTTCTCCCTTCCATCCTCTTGAACCTTTCTATCTGCTGCAGCTGTTTGTTGATGTACCCCTCATATTTTATCTGCACTTCGATCTTTGTGGTGACATGCTTGGGAAGCGGCTGCCTTGCGCCGTCGACTTCAGCCAAATCCTCATATGTGATCTCTGGCCTTTTCATGAGCTCCGCAAGCGATATTTTGTTTTGCGCAGGGGAACTGCCTTTTCTTTCCAGAAAGCCGTTCACCTCGCCCGGTGCCAGGATGGTTTCATCAAGGCGCTTCCTCTCGTTTTCCACTTCCTGTTTTCCTGCCAGGTACCGCTCATAGCGTTCCCTTGTGGCCAGGTGCAGTTCATATGCTTTTTCTGTCAGCCGTAAATCCGCGTTGTCCTGCCTGAGCACAAGCCGATATTCTGCCCTCGACGTCATAATCCTGTACGGCTCGTTTGTGCCCTTCGTAACGAGGTCGTCGATCAGCACCCCTATGTAGGCTTCTGACCTGTCCAGTATGAACGGCTCTTTCCCGTCGATTTTCAAAACGGCGTTTATCCCCGCCATGAGGCCTTGGGCTGCGGCTTCTTCGTACCCCGAGCTGCCGTTGAACTGCCCTGCGCAAAACAGGTTTTCTATCTGCCGGTTCTCAAGGTTTGCTTTCAGGTCGAGCGGGTCTATGCACTCGTATTCTATCGCGTAGGCCGGCCTGGCTATCTTCAGGTTTTCAAGCCCCGGTATCGTCCTGTAAAATGCCTGCTGCACGTCTTCGGGCATGCTTGAGGACATCCCCTGAATGTACATCTCGTCGGTGTAAAGCCCCTCTGGCTCGATGAATAGCTGGTGCCGTTCTTTGTCGGCAAACCGGTTCACCTTGTCTTCGATCGATGGGCAGTACCTGACGCCTACTCCCTCGATTTGGCCGCCAAACAGCGCCGACCGCAAGAAGTTCGCCCTTATTATGTCGTGGGTCTCCTCGTTTGTGTAGGTCAGCCAGCATGGGACCTGTTCCCTTTCGAGTTT